>JAEIOG010000173.1 GCA_016342495.1 Phycisphaerae bacterium | reverse complement strand
TGAAAATCTACACCAAAACCGGAAAACTACCAAAACTAGCAGACATATCTGCTTCACATGGCTAAAGTGTTACTAATTTTCAGTTTTCTTAATTATTTGCATATTAAAAAGAAAAGTACCTTTTCTTTTAATTTTTGATTTTGAATTTTATCGGAAATCCTGATGAATAATATACAGGACCTTTAATGCCAATGATCGCGGTTTCAGTATCAGGTAATTTTTCGCATAAAGCGATAGCCTTTTGAGGCCCAAGAATAAAAAATGCCGTTGCAAGAGCATCAGCTGTTGAAGTTTTTTTTGCGATTACAGTTACGCTTATGCATTGATTGGCTGACTTGCCTGTGCGAGGGTCAATTATATGATTATATCGTTTGCCATCGATCTCGATATATTTTTCATAATCGCCAGAAGTAACGACAGCCATATTGCGAATAGTCAAAGTGCCAATTGCGGGTCCTTTAGGGTTTTTCGGGTTGGTAACTTCGATTTGCCAGGGCTCACCAGATATAGGGCACATGCCATAAAGATCGCCGCCAGCATTTACCAGGACATTGTCAAAGCCATCTGCTTTGAGACTTTCAATAGCGGCATCAATAACCGACCCTTTTGCAATACCGCCTAAATCCAGCATCATTCCTTTATATTTCAAAAATGCGGTTTCTGCTTTGGCATCAAGAATGAGATTGTCAGAACCAATCAGCTTCAGCGTTTCAGCAATCTGACCATCGGTTGGCAGAGTATTTTTTTCTTTAGCCTGTTTCCAGAGTTTTGCTATAGGAGAAAAAGTGATATCAAAAGCGTTATCCGAAAGTCTGGATATCTCTTTTGCTTCAAGCAGGACTGCCATCAGCTCTTTGTTGATTTTTACAGGTTTTATGCCTGCATTATCATTAACCTTTGTTGTATCGCTGTTTGGGTCCCAGCTACTGACGGCATTTACAACGGAGTTCATTTTCAATGTTGCTCTTCGCAAAGCATCGATGGCAACTTTATTCCTGCTCTGGTCAGTATCGATTTTTATCTTTACTTCAGTTCCCATCATGATTGTTCGAGTTTCGATAATACAAGTAGCATTGGCTGGCGATTCAGCAGTTGTGCTATTGCCAGCAAAGCAATTTGTACATAAAACTAGAACTATTATGACCAAACTCATCATGGCTGAATACTCTTATGTTGCCTGACCTTATCTTTAATATAACTACACCACTGGTCAATACCATTGCCTTTAGTACATGAAACATCAAAAAAATCGATATTCTCATTGGCGCGTTTGGCTGCCATCTGGAATTTTTCCATATCAAATGGAATAAATTCAGCCAGGTCAATTTTATTAAAAACACAGACCTGAGCTTTGCGATAGGCTTGCGGATACTTCATTGGCTTATCCTCCCCTTCGGTCAGGCTGGCCATCACTACGCGTAAATGTTCACCTAAATCAAAACCAACCGGACATATCAAATTACCAATATTTTCAATAATCAATAGATCAATATTTGCCAGTTCAATTCCAGTAAGAGCTTTTTCAATCATTGGCACGTCCAGGTGGCATGAGCCATGTGTTTCAATCTGAACTGCCGGGATACCAGCATTCTGCAAGCGGATAGCATCGCATTGAGTTTCGACATCGCCATCAATTACAAATAAATTTAATTCCGGCATTAATCTCGGAGCCATCTGTTCAATAAGGCTGGTCTTACCTGAACCAGGTGAGCTGACAATATTGATGACATAGGTTTTAGCATTAGTAAAACGGCTTCGCAAAGCATCGGCCATCTCTTGATTTCGATTATAGACATTAGCTTTCATGTCAATTTTTGTCATCGTCAAACTCCAAGGAAACAATCTCTATTTCACTGTTAGCTTTGATACCAATCCTTAATGATTGGCATTTTTCACAATTTTGAGGAGGGCGGGCCATTGTCATTATGTTGTCGCAATCGCGGCAAATATACTGCATTGGCTCAATCTGTAGATGCATTACGGCTTTTTCAGCGCAGGTGCCTTCACTTGCGATTGAAAATGCGAACTGGAGAGAATGTGGATCAACGCTACTGAGAGCTCCGGCAAGAATTGTAACCCCCGCTACAGTTTTAAAATCATGCTGAGCCTGCATATTATCTATGATCCTGAGGATCTCCTTTGCTATGGATAATTCATGCATGCATTTACCTTTTATAAATTATAGAATATAAATAATAGCATATAAAAAGGCCAGATACAATGATATAAGCAAATATTTTATAAACTACAATATGACTATTCACTGAAAAAATAGTGGAGCAATTTGTTTTGGAAAAAATGTCGAACCATCTTTGCGATGCCAACAATTAAATTAACCATAGGAAAAAACATGCCAACCGCTAATAATAGATTTGCGTTCTGGTTATTTTGTGGACATTGGGCTTTATCGATAGCTATTGGAAGCTGGTGAAAACCAATGATTGTAATCAGCACTGATCAGTAAAAAAGATCAGGCCGCCCCCCCCCAATCATAGTCTGGGAATCCGGATATATTATTTGGCCAGACGGCGATATTGAGCTGGCGATATTCCCACAGATTGTTTGAACTGACGCGAAAATGAGCTTTGGTCGGCATAGCCACAACCCAGTGCAATATTAACGATTGATTCTTCGGTATTGGTCAATTTCCACAAAGAAGCATCGATCCGGGTCTTTTGGATAAACTGCCCGGCGGTCAGGTTGAATATAGTCTGCATTCTTTTTTCGAACTGGTACACCGAAAGGCTGGCGATTTCGGCCAGTTGCTGAATTTTGATTGATTTAGCGAAGTTTACCTTAATATGTGCCAATGCTTCGGCAATCAAAGGGAAGTCTTTGTTCTTTTTATCAGGTATTTGCAGGTCTCTGGATATGCCAGCTAAGCCAACTACTTCACCATTAGGCCCGTGCAACGGCACTTTCGTAGTTAAACACCATTCTTTTTGCCCGGCATTATTTAGCTGCAATTCCAGCTGATTTAAGATGGGTTTGTCGCCGCTGATGATTTCTTCATCTTGTTTGCGGTATTCTGCTCCCAGCGGTTCGGGGTACAGCTCATCAGCCCGATGGCCAATGACCTGGGCTTTGCTTTTGAATCCCAGCCGTTTCAACAAGGTCTGGTTGACGATGATGTATTGACCTCGGGCATTCTTAATGAAAAATACTATGTCACTAAGCTGGTCAAAAAGCAGGACGCCGGTAAAAGGTTCTTTTAATTGCGAAAAAAAATTCTGTCGAATGTCATTATTTACCATTTTTGGGTTTTCCTGGTATTTATGCAGATAATAAAGCGTTTTATAATATATTCGTCAAGATGCTATCCGATGGCTTGAATTATATTCAATTTTACCTTTTATGCCAACAGATATTTAAATAATTAGCCACAAACCGGGCAAACTTTATATTTGTAAAATGCCGCTGGTTGCCTATAATTAATGATCTTAATATTAATAGTAGATAATAAAAGCCCCTATTTTACCAGGAGAATAAAAGTGCAAAATACTGTAGGTAATATCCCTCGTCCTTTAAATGACCCAATTAATTCCTATGCTCCAGGCTCCCCGGAAAAAGCAGCCCTGCAAGCGGAACTGGCTCGGATGGAATCCCAGCAGATCGAAATCCCGCTGATTATCGGTGGCCAGGAGATCAAAACCGGCGATACCGGCAAATGCGTCCAGCCCCACAATCACAGCAAAGTCCTGGCGACTTTCCACAAAGCTGGCGAAAAAGAAGTCAATATGGCTATCGAAGCGGCCATGCACGCCAAAAAAGAATGGGAAGCTATGCCCTGGCAGCAGCGAGCCTGTATCTTTATCAAGGCAGCGGAACTGCTACGTACAAAATATCGCAATGTCATCAATGCCGCTACCATGCTGAATCAGAGTAAAAATGCTTTCCAGGCCGAAATTGATTCTGCCTGCGAACTTGTCGATTTTCTGCGTTTTAATACTTATTTCATGCAGGAGCTTTATAAAGAACAGCCTATGTATTCTCCTGAAGGCATTCTAAATTATATCGAACATCGTCCATTGGAAGGTTTTGTTTTTGCAATTACTCCGTTTAACTTTACTTCTATCGCTGGCAATCTGCCAACCGCTCCGGCAATGATGGGCAATGTTGTCTTGTGGAAGCCAGCTTCGTCGGCTGTTTATGTTTCTTATTTTCTAATGAAACTTTTCCAGGAAGCCGGCCTGCCTGATGGTGTTATCAATCTGGTACCAGGATCTGGCGCTAAAGTTGGCGATCCGGTCTTTGCCTCACCAGATTTTGCCGGTTTACATTTTACCGGTTCAACTGAAGTGTTCCAGGGCATGTGGAAGACTATTGGTAATAATATCGCTAATTATAAAACTTATCCAAGAATCGTTGGCGAAACTGGTGGCAAAGACTTTATGGTTGTTCATCCCTCAGCGGATATCGCAGCGGTTAAAACAGCCATCACTCGTGGCGCTTTTGAATACCAGGGACAGAAATGCTCGGCACTTTCCCGTGCTTATCTGCCTAAGAGCATCTGGGCCGAACTGAAAGCTCCACTAATCGCAGAGATCAAATCTCTCAAGATGGGCCCAGTGCAGGATTTCTCCAATTTCATAAATGCCGTTATTGACAAGGCAGCTTTCAACAATACCAAAGGTTTTATCGATCGTGCAGCAGCTTCACCTGATGCTGAAGTTATCTGTGGCGGTAAATGCGATGACTCGGTTGGCTACTTTATCGAACCAACTATTATCGAAGCTAAAAAACCTGATTATGAATCTATGGTCGAAGAAATTTTCGCCCCGGTTCTTACCGTTTATATCTATGAAGATGACAAATATGAACAAGCTCTGGAACTTTGCGATAACACCAGTATATACGCATTGACTGGCTGTATCATGAGTCAGGATCGTTATGCCGCAATTCAGGCAATCGAAAAACTTCGTCATGCCGCAGGCAACTTCTATATTAATGATAAGCCAACTGGTGCCGTCATTGGCCAACAGCCTTTCGGCGGGTCACGCGGTTCCGGTACCAATGATAAAGCCGGCTCGATCCTCAACCTCCAGCGTTGGGTCTCGCCTAGACTTATCAAGGAAAACTTCATTCCGCCAACCGATTATAAATACCCATTCCTCGGCTAAGCACTAAGCGTACAGCTTTAGCACAACTAAAAAATTGAAAAGAACCCAAGGGCATGAGAAATTATGCCCTTTTTTTATTTTTTATTCCAATTTTGGGTTCAGCAGGATATATTACTATTGCAGTTGATTGTTATTTTATCAGAGGAATAAAAAATGAACAGACGCAATTTCTTGAAGCTATCAGGTAGCAGCCTGGCATTATTGGCTATGCAAAGCTGCGCAAAATCTAATTCTGTATATGACCTTGGCGATTCGCCCCGGCCCAATATTCTTTTCTGTATTGCTGATGACTGGGGTTGGCCCCATGCCCAAAGCTATGGCGACCCGGTCGTTAATACTGATACCTTTGACCAGATTGCCAAACAAGGTGTATTATTTGAACACGCTTATGTGTCCAGCCCATCATGTACGCCTTGTCGAGGTGCATTACTTACAGGGCAATATCATTGGCGGCTGAAAGAAAACGCCAACCTCTGGTCTACCCTCGACGTTAATATTCCAACCTATCCTTTACTATTAGAAAAATCCGGATATCACGTAGGCTACTGGCGCAAAAGCTGGGGCCCCGGTAATCTCCAGCCCGGTGGCTATACCGATACTCACCCCGCCGGCACAAATTACCCCAAAGGTTTTCAGCAATTTCTGGAAGCTAAACCTGCAAGCAAACCGTTTTGTTTTTGGCTGGGTTCTTCTGATCCACATCGGGCTTATAAAAAAGGTAGCGGCAAAGATTCGGGCATGGATATTTCAAAAGTTCCATTGCCAGCTTTCTATCCTGATTCCGATGAAATCCGCAGCGATATCGCGGATTATTACTGGGAAGTACAGAGATTTAACCGTGATTGTGGCGATGCTATTAAACTTCTCAAGGAAACCGGTCAACTCGAAAATACCATTGTAGTTATGACCGGAGATCATGGCATGCCTTTCCCACGCTGCAAAGGTAATCTTTATGATATGGGAGTACGCGTGCCGATGGCTATCCAATGGCCGGCCAAAGTGAAACCCAATCGTCGTGTGGATGATTTTATGTCTTTTGTTGACTTGGCCCCAACATTTTTACAAGCTGCCGGCGCGAAAATCCCAGCCCAGATGGTTGGCCGATCATTATTGCCTACCCTGCTTTCAAAAAAACAGGGTATGGTTGACCCTGCCCGCGCCAATGTTATCTTTGGCCGCGAACGCCACACCCCCGCGCAAAAATCCCCTTCAATTGCTGGCTATCCATCCCGTGGAATCCGTACCAAAAAATATTTATATATTCGCAATTTTGCCCCAAACCGTTGGCCTGCTGGTGTCCCCGAAGGTGCTACCCATCCAATGAATAATTTTTCTGATTGTGATAATGGCCCAACCAAAAAATATCTCATGGATAATAATAGTGACCCGAAGGTCAAACCTTATTATGATTTATGTTTTGCCAAAAGACCAGCCGAAGAACTCTACGAAATCGCAACCGATCCAGATAATATCAAAAACCTGGCAGCCAATCCCAAATTCGCAGGTATAAAATCCAAAATGTCAAAAATGCTGACCGACCAGCTCACCCAAACCGCCGACCCCAGAATAATCGGTGGCGGTGAAATATTCGACCAGTATCCCTATCGTGCGGGCTATAAAATAAATAATGCCAAAGCTAAACCATAACAAGTTGACACTTTAACATTATTATTCTATTATGGCCCGATGGATATTTTTGACCCGGACATAGCGGATTTATTTTTTGATGATGATGGCGATCAGGTGGAAATCCCCCAGCTGTTTGGCCCGGATGACCATGAACGCTTCATGTTGGCTGCTCTGCAGGAAGCCGTCGCTGCCGCTGAAATTGACGAGGTACCCATCGGAGCGGTTATCGCCCATGAAGGCAAAATCATCGCCCGGGCCCATAATCAGCGTGAAACCTTAAAAGACCCAACCGCCCATGCCGAAATGATAGCCCTTACCCAGGCCGCAGAATATCTGGGCACATGGCGGCTGACTGGCTGTACGATTTATGTTACGCTTGAACCTTGTCCGATGTGTGCCGGAGCATTAGTAAATGCCCGAATAGATAGATTAGTCTATGGCCCACCCGAACCCAAAAGCGGTGCCTGCGGTTCATTATTCAATATCGTCCAGGACGAAAGATTGAACCATCGCCTGGAAGTAATATCAGATTTTATGTCCGAGCCATCGGTTCAGCTCCTGCAGGATTTCTTCGCCCGAAAAAGATCTCAAGGAAAAAAATAAGCGTCATTTTATAAAGTCGCTGGAATTGATATATTAGTCACGGATTTTAGCAATTAATTGGTACAGCTATCTGGATAAATTTTTTTCGACATAGCCATCAACATCGAATTTTCTTTTCAGGCCAGCGGCATTCATATAGCGAACTTTCCCAAATACTTTTCTTTCTGACCATGCCCGGTCATGTTTGCCAAAGCACCATGCCACCCCGGCAAAGGCATTGGGCCCTCGGCCATCAAGTTCGTATTTATTATTCAGATATAAAGCTGTTTCAAAAGCTTGTTTAGGTGTACGCGACCACTCAATAATTTTTTTACCCCAATACATTCGCATGTACCCGGCCATCTTACCGGTTATGACCATTTCCATTTGGGCGGCATTCCAGTAAGGATCGTGAGTTTGAGCTTTTTCAAATTGTTCAACAGTATAAATATATTGACGTTTATCACTTTTGTGGAAGTTCAAGGTGTTAATCGCCCAGTTTGGCAGACACTTTATTTTATCATAGTTATTGTTATAGTGGACGAAATTATAGCTGAGTTCCCGCCGTACAATCAATTCTTCCAGGAAGACATCAGTAGCTGCTGTCTTGACCTTTAATAATTCCAAAGCAATATACAGCGGCGAAATCTGGCCAAAATGTAGATATGGACTCATATTTGATGTCGCGTCAAGTGCAGGATTATTGCGGTCACTATCATAATTAACCAGTTTGTTATTGATGAAATGTTTTCACAGCCATCCCATATGAGGTGGGGCTAAAACTAAATATTTCAAAATAGCGGGATATGAGTTACACTGTAG
>JAEIOG010000172.1 GCA_016342495.1 Phycisphaerae bacterium | reverse complement strand
ACTACAGTGTAACTCATATCCCGCTATTTTGAAATATTTAGTTTTAGCCCCACCTCATATGGGATGGCTGTGTATTTGAATATATAATCTTACTCATAAACAAATCCTTATTGTTGTTGTGATATACTTTTAAAAATACAGATTCCATCTAAATGCATATCTGTTGTCCAGGTATAATTATTGATATCAGCGGGGGAAGCTGGGTCAGGCCAGCAGTACCGATATTGTCATTAAAAACAACAATTTCATTAGTCTGAATTGCTGAATCTAAAAGTAAAATAACTGTACTGAAATAGTCCAATGCGCAGCTTTAGAGTGTTAACGAGCATAAGCGTCTCACCCTCCATTTGCTTTTTAATGTAGTATGGAGTCTGAAAAAATTTCAGACTCCATACTATTCAATATACAAAATTAACTATAAACTTAATTACAGTCTGAAAGCGGAATAATGTTACAAACAAGCCATTCCTTGGCAACTTCAGCAAAGTCATATAAGTCTACCTTGCAATCCGGAGCACCCTCTGGTCCGGTAAAATCAAACTCAGGGCGGCTGGCACAAATCGGATCAGCATCCGGAACGAAATCGATAAACAATTGCGCCACTTCAAACGCATCAAGCGGGTAATTGTAAATCCGCATGTCATCCAGATCACCAACATAGCCATCAACCATCCCGGTTCCACGACTATTGTAACCACCGATAAATATCGGATACTGCCATGCGAGATGAACAATTTCATTTGGCTGCGTTACCGTGCTGACTGCTTTGCCATCAATATAAACCGTCATCGTATTCGGTGCAACACCGGAATCATAGGTGGTAGTAACCAAGTGCCATTGCCCATCTGCTACGAGAGCAGAGCTGTAACTGGCTTCCAATTTAATATTGTCCTGACCACGAACCATTGACCGACCTATCTCGAAATGAATCGCTGTGTGATATCCAGGTCCATCATTATAGGTACCCATGACAGTTCCCGTTCCTACGGTCTTGGCCCAGTAGGAAACCGTACCGGAATACAAACATCCGGAAGGAAGAGAATTGTTTGGATAACCGTCAAGGCCTAGATCGGCATAGTCGACACCATCCAGCTCAAGAGCGTCGCCATCGATACCGCCGATAAAGTTCGGGTCAGTCATAACCACAGTGCTGTTACCTGTTTCGTCAGCAACACTCTGGTTAAACTTGTAATGGGCCATCAAACGATTAGCCTGAATAAAAGCTGCTTCAGAATCGGTCGAATCAATATCATTGGTTGCCTGGCAGAAATACCAGCCTTCATTAGACACTTCAACATCAATGCTTAACTGGCTGGAATTACCACCGGTAACAAGATTGGTATAATCCCCTGGCAAGCCTTTGTACCATTGATAATTCATGGTACCGCCCAGGCCATCAGTGGTACCTGCTACAGCCGTCAGAATTGCAACTTCACCTGTAGCCACTGCCATGCTTTCCGGCTGGGATCCCAGCGGAGGATTGAAGTCAGGAACGGTCTTGATTGTATCAAAAGTCCAGACCGCACCGATAACGGTACCGGTACTGGTCACTTCATCCACGCGCCAGTAGTAGGTCTCATTAGCAGCTAAAACAGGATTAATCTGCAAAGGCTGGCCAGCCGCGATGGTAGATACCGGGGCGATCGCAAGGTTGGGATCATTATTCAGATACACAACATGTTCGACCAGATCAGGATCAACCTGTGTCGGATTATCAGAATCCAACATAGCTTCCCAGGTCAGGGTCGCATCCAGAGCAACATTAATATCACTATCGTTCGGGGTAGGATGATAAGCCATAAAAGCCATCGAATATACCAGACCATCATACCAGCTTCGCTCAGCATCGCTGGTGTCGTCAATATACACAGACAATTCACCAGCTGCATTCGCAAAACCAAGGCCAACCAAGCCTTCGTACTCGTGACGATTACCTTCTACTGCATTCGTCCAGACGGTTCCAGTTGTTCCGTTAAATTCAGTAAGTTCATCTGCTTTCATACCTGCCATGACATCCCAGTTATTAGTGGTTGGTGTCCACAGTACAACATAGGCATTGTAAGGAACATACGGATCCAGGCCGCTAATGGTTGTAACCAATAGCGGTGCATCCCCAACACGGCTTGAGGCACCGTCAGCTTCAAAAATAGTAGCCTCTGAACCATAAGGATTGGCAAAACCACGCAAGAACCATAATTTGGTCGAAGTATCCGTGGAAGAATACCAGGGAACGGCCCCGTCAGCAGATGTCGTATTGTCAACTGTGGCATCGACATAGGTACCACTATAGGTACTGCTAGTGACACCATCGTCGTAACCGAAACTTATTCCATTCATGGCAACCAGTATTGCAAGAAACGTTATAATTACAGAATATCTCATTTTTAATTCTCCTTATATCTTATTGTTTAATCCGGTTAACTTTGGTTTAATAACACCCTGAAGCAGGAATCAGACTGCACTCCATCCAGGAAAGAGCAAACTCAGCCATATCAAGCAGATCGACCTTACAATCACCGTTAAAGTCATAGGTCGGCTTTTCGATACACTGGCTCCAGCCCGGATTAAAAGCAGCATACAATCCAGCCACCTCATAAGCGTTCAGTGAATAGTTATAGACACGATAATCATCCAGTGAACCGGCCAGGAAGTCGGCAGGCCCGGCAGGATCGTTACTAGCGGGGTAATTCACACCACCAATAATCATCGAATTTTCCCAGGCAGTAAACCCGGAGACAGGAACGTCTGTTTCAGAGATACCCAGTAACCCGTCTACATAAACCGCTATCTTACCTGTTTCGCAATCCCAGGTATATGTAATCAGATGCCACTGATTGTTTGCGATATTGTTTGAAGGTCCAAAGCTCGTATAAACGCTGGCACCGGCTGCACTACGAACCATAAAAGCCAGACCATTACTGGTTGTGTACCAACAATCAAAACCTGTATTGTCGGAATCGTTATACGTACCGGCAAAGCTGAAACCTCCAACCGTTGCCTTCATCCAGACAGAAACCGTTCCGGCATCCAAGCCGCCACCCAAGCTACTGTTAGGAGTTCCATCGGTTCCCAAGTCGATATATTCACTTCCATTTAATTCAACGGCATCACCGTTAATACCAGTTATAAAGTTCGGATCTGCCATTGTTCCATTGACCCCGCCAATGGCATCAACCAGATCACCGTCAAATTTATAATGGGCAATCAGGCGTTTTACCAGAACAGAGGCTGTTTGAGAGTCTTTAGTACCACTCGCATTAGTGGCTCGACAGAAGTAATTACCCTGATCAGCAACTGCAGCTGTAATTGTCAGTTCATTAGTTGCAGCACCAGATATATGGCCCGCATCATCAGCTACAGGACTGCTGGTATCGCTATTATACCATTGATACGAGATTGCCCCGCCAGCACCACCGGTCGTTCCGGCTGTCGCGGTCAAAACGGCATTTTCGCCAACCATTGCCTTTGTCAAAGCAGCAGGTTGAGAACCAAGCGGCGGATCGAAGCTCGGAATCGCTTTGATTGTCTCAAACATCCAATCAGGACCGGTTATAGTTTCCGTAGCGGTCACTTCATCCACACGCCAATGGTAAGCTTTATCCGTATTCAAGGTAATTGGCGGAGTAATGTTTGTCGGATTAACTCCGAATACATCAACCGCAGTAACGCCTGCGAAGTTTGGATCAACGCCAAGCTCGGTCTCAACCATATACAATTCATGTTTCGTAATCGCCGTATTTACAGCACCAGTTGCATTCAGACCGGTATTCCAGCTCAATAAAGTACTGGTTGCGATATCGATATCGCCATCTGCCGGGGCAGGATTCCAAGCAGTTTTTGCCACTTGATAAGCCAGACCAATATAATCATTACGATAACTACTGGCTATTCCTTTGGCATACACTGAAATCGTATCACCTACAACAGTACCCAGGAAACTAACTCCAACAGCCCAATCTCCTGTGGAAGTACCTATGCGAGAAACAATCGTAGTTTTATCACAAATAATAGCAGGAGAAGCTTGCAGCCCCCCCAGCATCCTTGCTATTTGAGAAGCATGCCCGTCATCAATACTATGCACAAGGTATACGTCATAATTGAGACTGGCCAATCCCGTTACCGTAGTTACTAATTCCGGTGCATTTGCTCGTTCATCACTTGTCACTTCATACACCCGGTCGGTAGCTCCGGCAACAAGCTGGTATCCTGTATTAAAAGGAGTAATTGTCCGCTCCTGCCACAGGTTATCTGTTCCACTAGCAACCGTTGTACCCCAAAAAGTCCCTCCATCTACACGAAGCGTGTTACCGGGAGTGTCACCGGACTTATAGGGATCCGCTTCGACAATTGTCAGATTGCCAAGCTCTGGGGTAGTTACTGTAAACGTTGCCGCATGAAGCATACTGCCCATACAGAAAACGAGCAGTAAACACAATTCTATCGTCATAATTTTACTATTCTTGCCTCTCATTTTGTGATACCTCCATAATAATGAATAATAATACCTGCCTGAACTCACACAGCCAGATTGAATATTATACTGAATTAATAATTTACTTTATGTGACGCTGGGATAACGCACAACATTCCTGAAATACTTTTCCCAATCATGTGCTAACGTGAGTAACTGCTTCCCGTGCACCATTAGCTAAAGCTATAACCGCAATAACAACCAACATTTCCTTCATTTTCGAAACTCCTTTTACTCTGTGGTTAAACTATAATTTCTTAACATATTTTGTCACAGATACCAAAACATATCAGATACATTTAACTAAACTCAATTAACTCTATGGCGATAAGCCCAGCCTCTGGCCATGAAACCTATATCATCTTGCTGATCAGCAGGAGGCCATTCTTTGTTGTACCATTCAACTTGCTGGACAAGCAGCTTATTAACACGATCAATAGTAAATTGATCCTGCCAACTGCGGGATTCAGAATGTCCATCAGCAAAGCCAAGATTGCTTTTATTGCCATGATTGATAGCCATTGGCCCCCACCATCCAAACGCAGGATTACCGGTATATTCAGGAGCAGCAATTATAAAACGACTACCCATATTCCAATTTCTTGTTTCTGCGGTTTCGACAAAAACATATTTACCAGAAGGTGACTTGATCTTACTGAACTTCTTTATTTCAAAAGACGAAGCTTTGCCATTGAGACAAGCCGGAATAGCATAAGATACAAAAACTCTGCTCATATCATATTTACTTCTACGTTTGGTATCACCAGGACAATTATAGACACCGGGATCATTAAGATATGGATATAAGACTCCTAATTTAATCCCACGGATTTCATCTTCATCGGTTACAACTGGTGATGTTTGGGTGATACTGGGATTACCACCATTTTCATAACGAGGTGAACCCACCCAGCCTTCTGTGCCATTTTCTAATGCACTCATAATTCGGCCATTATTATCATCCTGGTACATAAACCATCCAGTAGAAAGTTGGCGGGTATTTGATAAACACACCACCGAGGTAGCTGACATTCTGGCTTTGGCCAGCGCTGGCATTAAAATTGATACCAGCAAAGCAATGATAGAAATAACTACCAATAATTCGATTAAAGTAAATCCTTTCGGATTTGTTTTATTAGTTTTCACCACAAAACTCCTGTTTACAAAATAATGAACTTAACTCTAGGCAAACCAGATAAACTTCAATTTATCTCCGGTTCATTGTTTTCTTTTATTTTCATTTTATATTAAATCAATCAGGGTTTTGAAGCTTCATATATTGCTTTAATATCCTGACCAGTTAACACCCGTTTATAAATTAATATTTCATCCATAATACCATTGAACATTTGGTGACTGAAGTCATGGCCTTGAACAGTAGCTGCTCCTATATTAAGTTCAGCTAAAACCGGGGCAGTTTCAAATTCATATTGCCTGGTTTCAAATAAATGGCCATCAACATAAAAGTTAACAGTATTATTATCGTGGGTAATACACAGGAATACCCAACGATTTGAGGGATTAAGTTTGTTGCTGGATACTATTCTGTTTTCAAATAAATCATCATATCTCAAAAACTGCATCCTGTTGGCTTCAGGTAAAGCCGGATCATAAACAGATAATTGATAATTCACTTGACCATCAAGACGGTTTGAAACAATCTGGCCAAATTTATTTGCATCAGGACATTTAACCCATGCGGCGATTGTAACATTATCTGCTATACAAAAATCCTGATCAGCTGGTACCGTGACAAACTGCTTTTCTCTACGATTAAACTTCAATGCAGACTTTTCTGGCCAACGCCCTTGCACCCAATCTGGTCTGGCCTTACCTTGAGCCAGTTGACCATTCAAACGCCCCACTGTACTGGATGCGACATTTAATAAAATATCTGATTCTTCTGATTCAATATCAAAAGGATAATAAACCACAAGATCAGGATCACGCCTGACATCATAACTATAAGCCAACCAACGGTGATAGTCTGAACCTTGAGACGCTTTATAACGGCAGTTAAATTCCCGCCCTCGAACAAAAGCTAATTCATCAACTGATACATTAGTCACTTTATGGGCCATATCAACTTTACGGCCCTGACCAGCTTGTAATTTCAAAATCGGATAACTGACATTACTTTCCTTATCGCGAGGACTTAGTGCCACTTCACCTTGAAAAACATTCACAATAGTATCACTATTATTAATAGCTGATACGCCAAATTCTGTGCCAAGATCGACAATCTTAGAATTGTCGGTACGAACAACAAAACCGATAGCAGATTCTGGAACATAAGCGACCAGTTTCCCGCTGTGTAGATATATTTCGCTGTCAGTTATCAGCTCTATTTGTGCAGGTGCCTGAATCACCACTTGAGCTCCATCTCTAAATTCGATATTTGCTAAACCTTCAACAAGCTCGAATTGCCCGGCACGCATTGGATCGCCTGGGTTAAACTGGTCATCTCCCATCCATAAAGCACCAATTTGTTGAGATAACGAAGCAACTACAGGCTTGCGAGGTTCGCGATACCGAACTTGACTGCCAAATTGCTGGATAGCAGTCAAAAGCAAAGCGATTATGATCATAGCCGCAATCGCGCCAAATACACGGTAAATCGTCCACGGCGACAAGCTGCTCCTTTGATATGTAATCTTTTCTTTTTCAGGCTGGGCCTGCTTGGCCAATTCAATTTCAGTTCTTGCCGCTAAATCAGCCTCAACTACTTCACAAAAAATATGTTCCTGATTTCCCTCACTGGGATTGACCGGCTGATTAATAGTCTGGTATTTTTTCAAATTGGCACAAAGAGAAATATGCTCAATATAATAAGCAAGCTGCTGGGGTTCTGCCAAAAGCTGGTTTTGCAATAATTCAAATTTCTGGGGATCAATTGAACCATCAAGCATTTCAGCAACTAAAACAGCCAAGCCATGAACTTGAGCCTGAACTTCTTTTGAACTATTGCTGATATCACATGCAAGACTTTCAATGCCTAAATCCATGAGCTTACGATTAACACATTGATGCAGAAGATTATGAACTCTTGAAAGATCACGAAAAATACTTCGTCGAGAGCGATCAGTAGCTTTTGCGATCTGTTCAGGACGTTTATCCTTTTCATAACGCAACTTCAACAACTTTTGATCTTTTTCACTGAGTTTTCTACGGCAATCCTGAAGAGCTTCGACTCGAACATCAGCACGATCATCACCAACAAAGATGCTTTCCAGAGCTTTTTCATATAAAGCGTCATTAAATTGCACCTTAGCCCTGCTGTGTTTTTTGCGAAAACGAAGAATCTCAAAATTGGCTATCGTCATTCCCCAGGCGTAAAAACTGGTTTCAGGGTCAAACTGGTCGAATTTCCGCCACATAACCGCAGAAACCTCCTGCATCAGATCGTCAGCATCACTATAATTGCCGACCATAGTCAGGATAAATGCGTATATCCGATTATAGGAGACAGCCATCGAACGAATGAAAATCTCTGTTTGGCTATTCTCAATAAACCGTCTGGGCTCACCTGTTTCCATTAATCACCAAAATGACATAAATCAATATTAACAATTATTTACATGGACACTCCATTTACAATTGTAACAACCTTATATTATATAACATCCAATATGACAGATTCTGTGCCAAAAATATCTTTTTTTTGTAACCGTTCACAGCAATGATTGGTATTGTTGATTTGTCCAGTGAGCGTGAAGGGAATCATGGATAAATTCAAA
>JAEIOG010000171.1 GCA_016342495.1 Phycisphaerae bacterium | reverse complement strand
ATCGCGCAAGTTGCCTATTTTAACATTTTGTTTATTTCTCCAAATTCTTCAATTAAATTTCATGCGTTAGCCCTGATATGCAAGGCCTTTGATAACTCTAGCCTACTCAATTATTCTACAATTATACGCAAATAAGCATGATTGTCCACCTTTATTGAAATCACGAGCTCCTAGATCCCATAAATCCGCTCAAATAAAGACAGGCTGAAACCACCAAGCTACAGGTAATTGAATCCGGGTGACCCTGCAAATTGTAGTTGCCATATGAACACAGGATATATAATATGTTTGCCTTAATTTTGAGACTTCTTAAGTGCTTGTATTTAATAAGCTTATGAATTTGGCAATATCCCAAATATATAGGATAACCAGTTCCTGAGTTGTAGGACGGTTGTAGATTTTGGAACTATCTTTGGCTAACTAACGATCTCCGGGTTATGAGAGGCTTATATACGGAGGTGTATTATGTCTAAGTCTAAAAGAAAAACTCGTTCGGATAAATCCCCATTAACATTACATCAATACGAGATTTTATCTGCCTGAGGCGTGGTGGTCTTCAACACTGCCGTCATCTGCATCGTTTGCCTGCTGTTTGTTAATATTTCTGAACATTCGGATAATTAAAAGTCGAAATTCTCGACACGGCAATTTTCAACTCAAAACTTATTAGTTTTTAATCTATTTGGCTGGAAATATCTTTGCTTGGTGATAATTCCAAGCAATTGTCTTTTTTTAACTGTATTGCGGACATAGGGACATGCTCCAAGTGTTTCATTTGGAACAGGTGATTTGGGTGGCTAGGTCGACCACCCCGGCAAGCTACCGCAAGAATGCAACTCTGGGCTGATACCATCGCCCTTGAAACTTTATAATGACACTCTTGCCAGTTGCCCCAGGTCCCGGCCTGTTTTGTCATAAAGATTCAGGGAAACAGATGACGTATTATCTATTGCTTGTATTGTATTTGGCAATACGATTTCCTTTAATGGACTGACTTTAGGAATGATTGTTTCGGCATGAATGTTTTTCCCGTCAGAATCTGCGTAATGTATACTTAAACTGCCTTCATAGAACACGCCGAACTTGCCTGTAATCTTGAGGGATTTACCATTACGTACTGCGGCCAGATCTTCGCAAACCACACCCACATCGCTGCAATCACGAACACCCGTCCCTGTCGGTATTTTGGCTGTGTACCACTTGTATTTGTAGGTGTATTCCTCGCCTGGCTTGAGGTTGGCATAAGGACTAATGACTTCACTTTCAAAATTATATGGATTGTCCTTGATATCTTCAGGCATCTTGTTGACCCTGCCCCATGCAACAAATTCTCCAAGACCGTTCATCCAAATTTCTACCGATGAGTTGTCGGGGTACGGTTTGCCTGGTTCATACTCAAAGCGATGGACAAAGACATAACCATCAGTTGCATCCACTGTCGCAACCCAGCCGGCTGGGCTGTCGATACCGATCTTGCCGACACGCCTTTGATAATGAACTTTCATCATTGAGTTATCATAATCGGGCTTAAAGGACATGTTGTTGACCAATCCATATTGAACCGAATAGCCTTTCGGAAAGATGCTGTTTTTGTTTAGCGGGCAGTAGGCCCAGTAATTCTCATTGTGACCTTTTCCATGCCTGTTGCCTGCATTGAACTGGGTGTGTCCCCAGATACCCCATCTACGCGATTTGGTATCGATGTTTTTCATGGTCGCAGCAATATCGACACGAGAGGTGCCATCGTACATTTTTATAACCCTTGATAACTGTACACCGCTTCGTTGATCCTTCCTACTGGTCAATCTGATTTCTTTAGGGCCGATGGTTTCCATTGCATAGGGCTGACCGTCAAGTACCGGATCCGGCGGGCCTGGCCACTGTTGGTCGTTATCCCAACCCTGCGGCGCAAGCCAGAGTTTATCACCGCCGTAATTGAGCCATGCATCATCCGGTCCAACACCGCTGACAGGAGGTTTTTTGCCATACAAATCCTCGTTTACCAGAAAGAAACCATAATCACCAAGTTTATACTGCAGTACCCTTCCGCCAATTTCCGGAACAAGCTGCAAATCGATTAATTCATTGTCCATGTGCACCGTGGACCAGTCTTGCGGGTTAGATTGACATCCAGAAAACAAAACTGTAAAAGCCATTGATAATGCAAGTATAATTTTCCTCATTGACAAACCCTTTTCAAATGTTACTTGGTAATATTTTTAATAAATGCGACTTCATCGGCATTGAATGGCGTTCCATCGGCCCTGAGAACATCATGAAACCATACTTTGGGCTCTGCGGTGAATTCTTTAGTCCATGATTCCCATGGGTAGTTGGTCTGGCTTCTGCCTGCGACAAATCCCCAGTTAATTGCTGCTATGCGGTGCTCTTTAAAGATTGGCAAGATCGCTTCAAATGTAGATCCTGTAGTCCTTGCCATGTATTCGCCACAGACAATGGGTCTACCGTATTCCTGTAACGTTTTGATCCACTGGCTCGCAATTTCCGGGCCGTGGTAAACATGGAATTGAATAATGTCGGAGTTTTCCAGTGCGAACCTGTTAAGTGCCGGAATATCTTTGCCCTTGGTCCAGTCGCCGATCCATACACTTGCCATCAGCGGCTGTTTCGGCTTCATCTGACGCACCCAGTCAAACGCGTTTTTCATAAGCCAAAGGGAATACTCGCCTTTATGAGGTGTTTCAACTTTTTCGTATGCCGGAATATTCGGATTACCTGGTTCGTTATAAATATCCCATATAACAATGCGATCATCATTTTTATATCTTTTTACAATACCCTTTACATAATCCTCGAGTTTGTCCCAGCTTGCCGGGTCGGTAAGCAAATCTCTGTGCGGAGACTGTACCCATGAGGGGTTGTGAACATGCGGTCTTGGATCGCCCTGATCGCCGAGTTTCGGGAGCGGATTCCAGCAGCTGTCAAATAGTACAGGCATAACTTTCAAGTTATGCTTGTTCGCAAGTTCGAGAACCTTATCGATACGTTTTACAAATCCTTCAGAGTCCTGCTCCCACATCATATCATGAAGAAATATCCGCATAGTATTAAAGCCGATCTCCGAAGCCCAGCCAAACTCCCTGTCGATCGTTTCCGGGTCAAACGTATCGGCCTGCCACATCTCAAGCTGATTGCAGGCTGTTGAAGGGAGATAATTGCACCCCACCATCCATGGCTGATCATTGTACCAGTCCCATGCACTGGCTTTCGACCACATTCCATTTTCGTCCTTCTGGACAGTTGATTTTCCAGGTGTCGAACATCCGACTACAGTAATTAAAAGTAAGATTGATATTATAGTTAGTTTTCTTGTCATGTCATTCCTTTCTAAAATTTCGTGATATTCTTTAATTCATAGTTTTGGGTAGATGTGGTATAAGCCACGAATCCATGCTCTTTGTAAAGTCAATTGTCACCGGACAAATCCATACCCAGCGGCCTCTGGCTTTACCTATATCATGGGCGTGGAAGACAGTATAATAGTTCTCCTGGTATTTGACAAGGTTTCCCAGGCCAGGCCCCTTTAAAAGAGTCCCGGAATAATTATACCATTGCGGTATCTGCGTCTGAAGCATATATACAACTTCTTTGGTGCCTGAGCTATTGGCCCATAAGTTTGATTTGTCTTCGGCTTTTGGTTTTTTATAACAGGAACCCTCGGGCGGTATAAGCACATCTGAGTAGGCAACGCCAAGTTTATAATTTTTACGAGCAAAATCTCCAACCGAATAAAACATCACATACTTTGATCCGTTTGGTGTGACGACATGTGTAATATTAGTGCCTTCAACGATCTGCATGCTGCCTGGCTGGTTACGGTCCTCTGAACGCAGGCCTTCAGGGCTAAGTATTGCACGGGCTTTGAAAGACGTATCAATCATATCAGGAGCCAAAAGCCTTTGCGCCATGATGTGATTGTTACCGTCGGCAAGCCTTTCAACATAAACCAGGTATAAACCGGTCACATCAGAATAAACCTTTGTCTCGTAAGCTGTTTTTGACTTACTGCCAACTAGAACCTTATCCAATCGCCAATCGGTTATCGGCCATGATTGATCATTATTCGGCGTAAAATGACATACAAATGTTTTATAACCGCCGATATGAATGCTGGCATAGGCGTGCCATTTGCCATCATCATGCTTGTAGGGAACAAAACCCCAGATGTCACGAGCGAGAAGCCAAGGACTTTTGAAATGTTTTCTAAGATAGTTTTGATTCAGATCAAGGTTTAAGGAGAGATGGTCAATTTTTTTGAAATCCGTAGTATGTGCCATATACATCGGACGTTTTACGGTGTACGTAGAGGTGATAAACCACTTACCGTCTTCACAGAAAACGTACGGATCAGCAAACCCTGGCGCACCGGGTAAATCCTCAGGGCCTATCAGACGAGAAAAATCAATCGTATAAGGCTGTTGACAACTAATAGCAGACATCTGTTCAGAAGCAAAAGACCGGTTGTCACAAAACTGAAAAGCCAGCAATACAATTATTAGCACAAATTTAATTTTATTTATAGAACCCAAATTTCGCATACTCATTAAAAATAACAATAACCTGTGATTAATTGGTCAGGCCAAATCTTTGTTTTTCATTCTTCATTTTAATTTTTCATTCTCAAACGGTCTGTTTGAATTGGTAATAATTTCCAGTTCCAAAAGTTCGACACTAAATGGAGCCAGTTTGATTTCCAGTGTGTCTTTGTCGGTAGCTGCTTGAGCCAGACCGTAAACTCTGCGGCTGATTTCCCAGCTTTCAACTTCATCCAAATCGCAATCGACAACATCTGTAAGCGACAATTCATAATCGACAGTTTTCTCTGACGGATTTCGCAGGCATACGATCGCTTTATACGGCTGATCTTTCTGCACACCGCGATAGTCAAATGACGCCTGACCATAAACTTCATACTGGTAAGGATTACCGCCAATCCAGTGCGCATCCCGCAGCGTCTCAGTATTGGCATGCGACCATTTGATCGCATCTGCGAGGATGTTCCATTTCCTCTTGCTCATAACCTTCTGACTTATGTACAGTTCCTGCATCTGTGTGCCGTTTGCAAAGAACGACCATGCCTGATCGGCAAAACTCTTATCCGTCTTGTCAACGCTGGTCCGTCCAAGGCCGTACTGCGAATAGACCATACCAACGATCATCAACGAGTTTATCGGATACAGCGGACTTCGCTTAACAATATTATTGTATGTTTCTCCATCGCGATAGTTCATCCACCTGTGTGAGGTCGGTCCTTTGTCGCCCCATAAATGTGCATCACCGCCGCCGCGAAAGATCGAATCACCGTAGAGCAAAAAGAACGGTGAACCCCAACTGCCAACAGTAAGGCTTATGTAAATATCTGGATCGATCTTTCTAAGTTCGCCCATCAAACGGCAAGTAGCCTCCATATCCGCGCTCGACCCGCCGCCGACACCATCAAACTTTAAACTGTTAAGACCGAATTTCTTTATCATCTCCGCAGTTACATCGTAAAACCGCTTATAATATTTTTCCCCGGAAAGCGAAAGTCCGCTACTGTTGATCTCGTAACCGTCTCTTTTAGCGGATTCTAATCGTGCCTGCTTCGTTGAACCATACCCGCCAAAAGGAGACATCCATGTTCCAATGTTGGTTCCCATTTTTCTGGCAAGTTTCCCCTGAGGCGCAAATCCATCCGGAAAACGTTCCTTGTGGAATCCCCAAAGATTGTCATAATCATCCCAGCCGTCATCAAAAACAAAACAGTCAATCTCAATGCCGTATGGTTCAATGAAATCACGCTCCCACGCCTTCATAACACCCAGACACTGATCCGAGTCCATTACAAACGTACCATCGCTTCCCTGTTCACAAATATCATACCAGCTGTTATAATTCAAAAACGGTTTGTATTTGCGTGGTCTGATCGCTTCTACATATTCAAGTACTCCACGTCGCAGGCTTGACGAAACCGCATGACCGATTACAGATGAATATTTAAGCGTATCACCATCTTTAAGCTGTCTGTTACAATTAGCAAATTGCGTAATTGTATCGACCTTGCCCCCCTTGAGATGGACAACTCCATTGCTATCGCCCTGAAGCATAACATCAGCGACAACACACAAGTCGGTTCTTTCACTTTTAGAAAACAAACTCAGATCGAGTTTATAAATATTATTACTCGTCGGAGTGCCCGCAAAACCATCATGAACATCTTCGGCGATCAGTTTATCACCTTTCATCAAAGCAACCCTGCGAATATCCAGCCTTGACCATCCGCTTTGATAAGTAAATTGTATTTCAAGCAAGTCAGTCTTTTCTACAATCTTGTCATCAATAGAATATGTCAGATCTTTAAACTTTTTAGGCTCAAGCATCGATAAATCCCACGTCCCAATCTCGCTTTCGAGCCTTTCAATGGTGCGTGCGGTTGGATACTCCATCGACACAAACCAGTCTCCGTTAACCAAAGGCGATCCCGCCACAACTCCGCCAGCCGAAAAGCCAGGGTCAACTGCCATACCGATAAACTGTTTTACAAAGACAGGCTTGGTGGCCTTTAAGGTAAAGAAATGTCTGATGAAATTCCCCTCAGCCGCACTCGTCACCGAGCAAACCAGCCCGCTCTTTTTATGCTTAAAGACAGGCTTGACTTTACTGCCGCCAGACCTAACAAAATCAACGGAGCTTATCGCACCGTCATCTTCGGTAACGACCAGCCACAATGGGCTGTCAATCTCCATCTTCTGATTAGTATCCGACCTCTGCACATGATCCAGCGTCCGACCGGAATCACTATAAACCACCGTCAAATTGTCTTGCCCGGCAAATACAGAACCATTAACCAAACCCGCTAAAACAATTATTGCCGTAACTAATAACTTACTCATTATGCCCCTGTCATCAATTTCTAATTTCTGTTTAAATACCAACTGCGACTAACAAGTATGATGCTTATACAGATAAAACGGTTTCGATAATCCGCAACTGCCTGGTACTTCCAATTTACTTTACTCAAAAACATATTTTCCCTTGAGCCACTTGCAAAACCCTCCGAAACGCAACAGGACAGCCCTGTCACTGACCTTTCGGAAAGCTTCACTATTCATGCTCTAACGTAGCGAAAACACCGTCAATTGTCAAGCCTAAAATTCGTTTTTTTTTTTTTGAAAAAACCCGTAACTTATTTGTTTATAGGTTGTTATATTCATTTCAATGTGGTATCATACCTGTAATAAAATAAAATTACCCATATTCAGGAGACAAATGGTATGACAGCAATGGAAAATCTTGGCAGTCTGTGGAACAGCATCCAAGCATGGCTCTTTCCGATGTTAGAAGATGAGCTTGGAGAACTCGATGAGAAGCACCGGGAATTCATTGCCGTTTGCGAGTTTTGCTCGCCGCGGGCCTATCTGGAGTCCTACCGTTGGGTGGGCAACGGCTGTCCACCCGCCAGTCGCCTGGCCTTGTGCAAAGCCTTCATCGCCAAAGCCGTCTGGGATTTCCCCACCACCCGCGACCTGATCGACGCAGTGCGGCATCGCCCGACACTCCGCCGCCTGTGCGGATGGGAAACACTCAAGAAGGTACCCTCTGAATCCACCTTCTCACGGGTGTTTGCCGCCTTCGCCGAAGATAAACTGCCGCAGCGTATCCAGGAAGCCATGTTAAAAAAACAATATGGCGACAAGATTGCCGGACACATCAGCCGAGATGGAACGGCGATTCACGGACGTGAAAAGGCGGCGAAGAAGACGCCAAAAGTAATCACGCAACCCGATCAAGAGGCAGAACCCACTCGCCTGCAGCTTCAGCTCCAACGGTCGCTGGACGAGAATCTTGCCGATCTGCCGGGGGATTGCGACTGGGGCACGAAGAAAGACAGCAAGGGCAAGAAACAAACCTGGCGCGGGTTCAAACTGCATCTGGACGCCATTGACGGCGATATCCCGATCAGTTGGCTGGTGACCTCCGCCAGCACGCACGATAGCCAAGCCGCCATCCCGCTGGCACAGATGAGTGCCGACCGTGTGACCAGCCTCTACGATCTGGCCGATGCCGCCTATGACGCCAAGGAAATTCGCCAGATGTCCAAACGACTTGGCCATGTGGCATTGATAGATCATAATCCTCGTCGTGGTGAAAAACGACAGTTCACGTGTAAACGCCGGCGAAAAAGTGCAGCGCATGTCGGGTCGGTTTAAAAGTGTAGCGCCTGTTAAAAAGGGCCGATGT
>JAEIOG010000170.1 GCA_016342495.1 Phycisphaerae bacterium | reverse complement strand
GACGCTGAAGAAGACAAAGCATTCGGCTCTGATAAACGCGGCGATGAAATGCCGGATGATTTGCGAGACCGCAATAGCCCGGTAGGTCGGGCAAATTTATCTACCTTGCTATCAACTTTTGTCCCAAACACAAAGCGAAACAGTCGGCTCTATAAATAACAATACTACGGTTAATGTAGGGTGGGCCATGCCCACGCTGATTATGGTTTATTATTAACAAAAGCCACCGACACCAATAATAACAATCCCAAAGCATATAAACCAGCAAAAAACTCATTATTATTCTTCAATAAAAATCCAGTTAATCCTGTCTAAAGGATACAAAAAATACCGTGAGCCCGCCTTAGGCGGACGAACAACATAACCAATTATATTCCAAACACATTCCCTTCGCCAGCAGAACCAAACAGCCACAAGCCAAAGCCAACAGAAAATCCTGCTTATCCTGTTATCCTGTTATCCTGTTATCCTGTCCAAAATAGTGTTATTTCAAGTTTGAGCTTGCTCCACCATCGACCTGCTTCACAGGTCAATGCCACCCCGGTCATGTATTGAGCCATCAAGGTTGCGGGCACCCGGCGATCAGGATGGTTATCAATATACCTGGGATTATGAGAACCGTATAGTTAATATTAAAGATAGTAGTGACAATGATGTCGTGGATTATACCTACGATGCATTAGGAAGGCGTATAAGAAAAATTGATATGCCTGGCCATTCAACACTTGAATCTACTACTTTGTACTGGTATAATAATAACTGGCAGGTGTTAGCCGAAACTGATGAGACTGATAGTCTTGAACGAGTATTCCTGTATGGGAATTATATAGATGAAGTATTAATTAATCAGGAAGTGGCCAACAGTTATCAGCTTTATTATCAGTTGCAGGATTATTTGTATAGCAGTGTCGCTCTTTTAGATCAGAATAATGCGGTTGTTCAGCGGGTTGAGTATGATTCTTATGGTAAACCTACAAAGCTGAATGATAATTTTACCACTTTCAATGGTACCGATCCTGGCAATCCTTATTTGTTTACTGGTAGAAGAGTTGATGTGCTGGATGGTGGGGATAAGGTTTTGCAGTTCAGCCGCAATCGAATGTTGGATTATGAAACCGGAAGATGGTTGAGTCATGATCCGCTGGGGATAGTGCCTGGTGGACATAACAATGCTTTTTGTGTGTTATCACAATTATCTGATGGCAATAATTTGTATAGTTATTGTAGTGATAATAGTATTCAATTCACAGATCCATATGGTTTGTGGAAATGGTGGGATTGTTGTGCGTGCGGTGCCGCACTTATTGGGAAGTTTGGTGGAGCTTTTGCGGGATGTGCTATAGGCTGTAAAGGTGCTGGTGATTATGGAGATTGTGTAAGCCAATGCTTAGAAGAGTATTTCTCTCCTGAAGAATTGTGGCGGGCATTTAAAGGGAATCCCGCGGAATGGATTGGTGCGGGGGCTTGTGTGAGTTGTGGAGTACGTATTGTTAAAAAACTTATTGAAGAAGGTGATCCTGGAAAGAATGGTGATACTCCCAAGGGATGTATGCCATGTACTCCAGTTCCCAAAGGTGGTCTGGCCTATGACTATCACAAAGTGCCACCTAAAAAACTTGACTGGCCACATAAAGGTTCGCATACACACCATTTTAAAATGAATCAAAGCCCGGCACCTGTTTGTATATGCGGCTGGAGTAGAAACTTTATTCCAAGCACTCCAGGATTCAGCCCCTTACCTGGTGCTATCCCAGTTAGTGGTGCAGGTGGTGGAGGGCCAGCTAAGTAAATTATTGTGGAGATTTTATGTATTTATATTATTCTACAGGTGAAAAAGTGAAATTGGGTGATGTTGTACATGTAGATATTTTTGGTGGAACAATAGCAATTGTTGAGTCAATAATACTTCCTTTTACTGAAGAAGCTAAAACAATATCTGAATATTACTATCACACTGGCGGAGTCTGGTTTGAAATTGAAGGCAAAAGCCACTCATTGTCTTCAACTCTTGATTCTGATATTGTGTTGTTGCGCCGCCGCCGGGTGCCCGCGACCTGAGATGTTTAATACATGTCCGGGGTGGCATTGAAGATATAAAGAGACGCAATTCAAAAGCTGATAAATAAAAAATAGGAAAAAATAGGGGACAGTCACCTATTTTAGAAAGGTAGGGGGGGTAAATTTCCATCCCGTTATTACTTTTTGCCCAATCGAAAACACGAGGCAACCGGAACACTAAATAATAAATACTGGTTTAAGCGTAGGGTGGGCCATGCCCACGCTGTTTAAAATTATTGAACGCAGCGAACTCCACAACCCACCATCGCCAACTAACACCCACCCATCGCCCGCAGCATATCAAACCATCACCAACACAAACCCAAAACCATATTCAATACACACTAAATGGCCATTGCCAATAATCACACATTCCAGGCTTATAGCCACCAATAACCATAAAACCCCCACTCCCGATCAGTGCTAATCAACTCTATACGCATAACGACAATCAAAAACCAATTGCCCCAAAACAGGCTCTGCCAGCAAAAAAAACAAAACCATTCAAATAATCATTATCTCCATCCCAATCAAATCCGCGAAAATCCGCTCGATCCGTCAAAATCCGTGTCCTATTTCTTACTCTCCTACTCTGTTGCTATCTTACTCTCTACCCCCACCATTTGCGCATCCCCCCCAAACCCAAAAATAAAAAAAATTCCAAAAGAAAAACTCCCTTCCCATCCCAATATCAAAGCCCCCCAACCCAACCCAATAAAAAAACCATACCGATCGCGCATATTCATCCTATATATAGGGATGATGTTCTTTTACAAGTTAATAAAAAAGTTGATAGTTTTGCCAGAATTTACAAAATGCAGACACCGATCCTGTAAATCCAGTTAATCCTGTCAAAAAAAACCTTATTTCTTGCCAATCATCACCGGTTGCTCCAGATCGCTAAAATTTTGCGTTAATTCAATCTAATTATAAAATCCAGAATTTGCGTCTCTTTACCAATGCTGGCTCGTTTGACTTGCAATTTTAGCCCTTCTTTCAGGTCAGCATCTTCGATGATTTTTCTGAGATTATCTTTTCCTCTGGCATTGCCATCCAGAAGTTGACCGTTGGCCTTAGTGATAATATCGCCTCCTTTGATACCTGCTTTATATGCCAGCGAATCTTCTCTTACTCTGGTAACCATCAAACCGGTGGTTCCTTTTTCAAAGCCATACAGTTTTACCAGCTCTTGGGTGATGGCTCTTACCGGAATACCCAGTGCCGAACCATCAGGTTTTTCAACAGTTTTTTTCTGCAGTATTTCGGTTATTTCTTCCGGGTCAGTAAAGCCCAGCTGAACTTTACGCCTGTCGTCCAGTTTTACCAATAATTCAATAAACTTGCCATCCCGCCAGACAGTAATCGTAACGTCACTTTCTGGTTCACTGTCGGCGATCATCTTCCGCAAATGATCGGAGTTTTCAGGCTCTAATTTATTAAATTTAACAATAACATCATAAGCTTTCATTTCTGCTTTGAGCGCTGGCGAATTTTCCGAAACCGAGCCAACAATTGTGCCGGTAAGAAATTTCGGCAGTTTCCCCTGTAGAATTGCCATCTGCTGTTCATCAATATTTCTGGGTTCCTGCGCGACAAAATCCATCTGACGCAATTCGTCAAGCGATGTTCGCGAAATTCCAATACCCAAATATCCCCGGCGAACATATTTATTTTGAATAAGCTCATTAGCGACTTTTTTGGCAATTTTGCTGGGCACCGCAAAACCATAACCGGCATTCATACCTGTCTGGGTGAAAATGTTGGCATTAATACCAATAATTTCGCCACGCAAATTAACCAGAGGGCCACCACTGTTGCCTTTGTTGATGGCGGTGTCGGTCTGGAGAAATTCTTCATAGCCCCATTGTCCTAAAATATTTGTCTTCCTACCCTTAAAGCTGATTATTCCCATAGTTACAGTTTGTTCCAGACCAAAAGGGCTACCCATTGCCATCACGAAATCACCTACCTGGGCATTGGCTGAATCACCAAAAACCGCAACTGGAAGTTCGGTTTTACCTGGATCAATTTTCACTAAAGCCAAATCAGTATCAGGATCCAGTAATATATCTTTTGCGATATAAACCACCCCATCAGGTAATACCACTTCGACGCTGATGCTGCCGGCAACTACATGATTATTGGTTATGACATAGCCGCGGCGGTCGATTATGCATCCACTGCCGACACTTGAACCTGAACTTGGCGGTGAATAAGGGTTAATCTGATAAACTGGGCGTTGTACTTTGAGGCAAACGACGCTGGGTTGGACGGCCAGGACGGCCCTTCTAAAGACATTATTGAAGCTGTCGGCCTGCTTTTTCTCCTCTAAAGACAGTTCAGCGCGGGTGGCAACGGGCGCGAAAAGTACCAAAATCGACAAAAAAGTGCTTATTTTTACAATTTTCATGCGGTTTTTCTCCATTTTTTGATCTGGAAATTTCGACTTTATCTAAGTATTACTGGTTCATTTGTCGAGCCAGTTTTGAAATTCCTTTTGGTCATTTGCTGTCATATTATAGCAATTTATTTCGGTTGGGAATTTTTTGGTGTGGATTTCTTTGGCATATTGTTTGGCGGCATCGGTAATGGCCTGTCCAATATTCGCATAGGTTTTGTTAAATTTAGGATTTGCCGCACCGGCCAGATTGAGCATGTCGTGCAATACCAGCACCTGGCCGTCACAGTCGGGTCCAGAGCCACAGCTTATGACCGGGACATCAGTTCGCTTGGTAACTGCTTTAGCGGTGTTGGCTGTTACACATTCTAACAGTAAGCCACAGGCGCCGGCTTTGACCATGTTTTCAGCATCATTTATTAGTTGGCGGGCATGATCGATTTGGCGGGTGGCGACCATTTTTTCCTGTAAGGTGGCAGATTGGGGCTTAAAACCAAGGTGGGCGACAACAGGGATGCCAGCCCGGGCCATTGCCGCAACAACATCGAGATGGCGACTATCAACTTCGATTTTCACAACATCACAGCCACCTTCGGTCATGAAACGGCCAGCATTAATGATGGCTTGTTCGATGGAAACCTGATAGCTGAGGAATGGCATATCGCCCATAAGGCAGACATTAGGCGCTCCACGCCGGACGGCGGCGGTCAGAGCGATCATGATATCCATTTTGGCATGGATAGTGGAAGGATAGCCAAGGACAAGTTGACCTAAAGTATCGCCAACTAAAAGTGAATCGACGCCAGCTTTTTCGAGTAAATTGGCCATCGAATAGTCATAGCAGGTGAGCATTGCGACTTTTTTGCCCTGAGTTTTATATTTTTTTATAGTTTGCCAATTTATTTTTTTTGGCATAAGTATATTCCTGTTAAGTGTTTATGTTGTTTTTGGTGTGGTTGCAATTTTATTGTTTAATCGCTATTGCACTATTTTAGTCGGTTGGGGGTGGTTTTTACAACAAAAACTTTATTCTAATAACAATGTACTGTTATTATTGTGTATGACTTATTCTACACAAAAAGTCATATTTTATAATGGTAGGAGTTTTTTGATGAAAATAAAAAAAGGAATATGGGTAGTTATTGTATTGGTAGTGGCTTTGCTGGTTAGTTCTTTGCTTTGCGGTGTTGTTGTTTATACTGATCGGGCGTTTATTTGTCAGAATACTGGTTCGATAAAAGGTTACAGGCAATGGCAATGGGGCAGCAGCAGTGGGCAGTGGTATAGGCAATCAGAATTAGAAAAATTTATGAAAGATAAATATCCTGACAGGCTGGAATATGACTGGAGCAGTTATGCCGGGACGGGTAAGAATATATTTGGAACAAAAACATATAGAAGTCATGAGCATCCACGGAATCGTATGTTTGCACCCAATACTTTTTTTGGTCTTTTGAATGATCATGTTAAAGGTCTGGATGATCAGGGCAGGCTTGAACTTTATGAATTTTTTAAGACTCAGGATGAAAAAGCAATACAAGCTAAACTGGAACAGCTTGTTGATGAGCTGTAGATGGATTTGGCAATTTTTTACAGATGCTGTATATTTAGGATATGTGAAAAAAAATTTCACACCACCAAAAAAAACGACACTTTCCTAAAAGGAAGCGAGGATTTTGAGTATGTTTCATAAAAACATTAATACAATTGCGGGGATATTTTGTTTACTTTTATTGTTTTTTTCAAGTGTAGCAGTTGCTCAGAGTTCTGCTGAGAAAGTATCATCAAATATATGGGATGAGTTCAAATTTCCGGAAGTTGTTGTGCTTGACAGGGATAAAGGTGAAACTAAGGGTTCGGCTCTGGTTGGGGAACTTATTCCTGACCTTGAAACTTTTATACAGGAGATTTCTGTTGGTGTGTGTAAAAAGCTTTATAAGCATCCTGACGAAGTACCGGTATTTAAGAAACTCACATTTGAGATGAAGCATTATGATGGTATAGCCGCTAAATCAGGCAATGCCCCAAGCATACGTATTTCGATGAGCACGAAATATCTTGAGGGTCAATATAAACGTATGGGCGATGAAGCGATTACGTATGAAATTGCCGGGATTAACTGGCATGAATTAACCCATGGCTATCAGCATTCGCCACGCAATGCCGGTGGCTACCGTTCAGGGACAGACTACTTTGGTTGTATTGAAGGAGTTGCCGACGCTGTGCGGATACTTGCAGGGTACCACAAAACCAGAAAACCAAGACCAGGAGGACACTGGAACAGTGGCTATACCACTACGGGTTTCTTCATTGTCTGGTTAAATGAAAATCGTGACCCTGATTTTCTCTATAAGTTCAATCAATCATGTAAGACAATTAATCCCTGGAGTTGGAATAAAGCCTGCAAAGAAATTTTCGGCCCGTCGGTAACGGTAGCACAGTTGTGGAATGAATACCAATGGGATCTGAAAGGTGGCGGCAAAGAAGCGGTTGCGGATTTTAAGCCTGAAACCGATCTGGTTTGCCTGGGGCAGCCTGTTAAATTCAGCAATACGTCATTTAACCAGCCGGTTTCTTATGAATGGTCTTTTGAAGGTGCTAATATCAAGACCAGTTCACAGCCTGGCCCCAGTGTTTCTTATGCCAAACCGGGCGACTATGATGTTACACTTGTGGCAAAGAACGAACACGGCAAAACTACAAAAACCATCAAATCGTGCATTCATGTGCTTGATAAAAAAGGTACAGTTACAAGCCTGATATCCCCGGATGGCAAGATAAGTCATAAGTCGCAGACTTCAGCAATGCCTGGCGAAGGAATCAAAAACCTATTAGATAAAAACCCGAAATCAAAATTGTGTATCAAGTCAAAAAACACACAGATACAATATGTACTGCCTGAAAGTTGTCGGTTATGCTCCTACTCATTCACTTCAGCTAATGACGCTCCTGGCAGGGATCCTGAGAACTGGACCTTAGAGGGTTCCGAAAACGGTACAGACTGGACGGAAATTGATCAGCAGAAGAATCAGTCATTTAAAGATAGATATCAGGTCAATCGATATGTTGTCAACTGTAAGTCAAATTTTAAATTCTATCGATGGAATCTGGAAGCTAAAACTGATCCGATATTCCAGTTGGCTGAGATCGATATGCTCGGAATTAAAGAGAATTAGTTTTAGTGGCGGGGTGGGATATAAGAAATAGGACACGGATTTTGACGGATTGAACAGATTTTCGCGGATTTGATTGGGATGGAGATAATGATTATTTGAATGTTTTTGTGATTTTTTTGCTGGCAGAGCCACCCTCTGAGATAATTATTGTTATTTTATAAAACATTCATTATGATAATGTTTATCGTTGTCGAAATAGGGAAATAGGGGACAGTCACCTATTTTAAAACAAATTAATGGGTGACTGTCCCCTATTTTACCTATTTTAGTCTTACTATTTTACTGCATGGAATTATAACTGGGAATAGTGCTTTTTCTTTGCTTTTTACTTACATCTATGGCACCAAAGTGCTATAGATGTAAGCTTTGTTTATTATGTTCACTAGATGAAAGGTGTAAGTGTGATAGATATGAAGTATGAATTGTTTCTAATTATTCTTGCCGTATTTGTTTTGAGTTTTTCGGTAACTTTGGTTTATGCTGAACCGACGATTATTAATTATGATGACAATCCCAATCTGCAAAAAGCTATGGAATATGATTTGACTATAGATAACAGTATTTTTCGTGATGAAAAAGGTCGGTTTAACAAAGAATTACACAACCATCCCATAGTCTAGGGAATAGGTGTGTTAAGCTGATTTGCGGTAGCAAAAATAGCTTTTTTTTGGG
>JAEIOG010000169.1 GCA_016342495.1 Phycisphaerae bacterium | reverse complement strand
ATCGCGCAAGTTGCCTATTTTAACATTTTGTTTATTTCTCCAAATTCTTCAATTAAATTTCATGCGTTAGCCCTGCATTCATATTGAAATCCCTTGAGCTTTCCTTGTTTTTCAGTTAAAATATATTGCTAAATGGCTATTATTGGAGACCTATATGACTATTTTGAACAAAATTAATACAAATGACAGTGATTTTGATAATTGCTGGGCGAACTTGATGGGCAAGCTTTCTCTGCAAAGTCACTTAATTGACGATAAACAAAGGCTAAATGGCGTCAGAAATATTGTTGACCGGGTCCGGCAGGGCGGTGATGATGCTATTGTGGCTATGACTGCCGAATTTGATGGTGTAAGCTTAAAACCAGACCAATTTCGCATTTCAGAAAATGAATTAAAGCAGGCTCACGGGCAAATCGCTCCGGAATTGTTAGCCGCGATAAGAAAATCCATAGAAAATGTCAAGGCTTATCAGCAGGCCATCAAAATCCCTCAGCCCGCTGACTGGGAAAATGATGGCGTTCGCTTGGGTGTCCGTCATAAGCCTTTGCGTCGCGTTGGTGTTTGTGTGCCGGGGGCGTCGGCCCCATTGGTTTCGACGGTTATTATGACTGTTGTGCCAGCTATTGTCGCTGGAGTTGCAGAAATCGCCGTTATCAGCTCGCCAAGCTATAATGGCTCGATTCATCCTGATGTGTTGGCTGTTTGCTATGAACTTGGCGTGACCGATGTCTATCGTATTAGCGGGGCCCAGGGGGTTGCCGCTTTGGCTTTTGGTACTGATCATATTAAAAAAGTTGATAAAATCGTTGGCCCGGGCAACTGGTGGGGGCAGTTGGCTAAAAAGGAAGTTTATGGCCTCGTTGATGTCGATAGCTTTGCCGGGCCAAGTGAGGTTTTAATTATCGCCGATAAAACCGCTAACCCGGCATGGGTCGCAGCCGATATGCTCAGTCAGGCAGAACATGCTCCAGGTTCGGCGATTCTGGTTACTGATTGCGGGGAACTTGCCGATAAAGTTGACATTGAACTGGAAAAACAATTATCCCTGTTAGCTCGAGCGGAAAAAACCAAAGAATGTGTGCAGCAGTTTTGTTTAGCTGTGACGGCTGAGAATATGGATGCAGTAATAGCGATAGCTGATGAATTTGCCGCCGAACATTTGCAGATTCAGACCGCCGACTCTAATGGTGTAGCTGAACGAATTAAAAATGCCGGCGCTATTTTTATCGGCCATCACAGTCCGGTGGCAACGGGCGATTATTTCGCCGGGCCATCGCATACCTTGCCAACCGGTACTTCGGCGAGATTCTTTAGTGCATTAAGTGTGAACGATTTTCTCAAGCAAACCAGTATTATCAATTACAATGCAGATTCTCTTAAAAAAGCATCCGATTCGATTACCACCATAGCAAAAGCTGAAGGGCTTGATGCTCATGCTAAGAGCGTGACGATTAGAGTTAAAAACTAATAACCAAAATTTGCGGTGTCGCTGTACGACTTGTTTTGAATATTTTTTTAGACAGGACTGGCAAAGCCAGTATTTAGATACGCCTTTGGCGGCTGGATTATCATGATTTTTGTTGGTTTTGGCTGACGAGGGTTTGAAATGCTGCTGGTGATGTGAATGTGTTAGGAATGCTGGTTGGTTATGGTATTCGCTTCGCTCATGGTTTTTTAATCGGCATTGGCATGAGTTGTAAGTTTACGGCCTAAAGCCATGATAATTAATGAAAGGAAGGTTATGGAAAAGGCAAAAAGAGCATTTTGGCTTATGATTTCTGTAATAGGCTTGATGGTGGCTTGTTTCATGGCGGCGGCGATATATTGCTTTAGTCAGGGCAAATGGACCGGCTTTAGTTTTTTACTGTTTTTTGGTATTGTTGATCTTGTTCTTATGGTGAGAATTATTCGACGCGGTTATTGAGAAGTTGGTGTTTGGAAATTTGATTGTGGTATAGGAAGTTGTTATGAATATTGATGATAGTTCGGAAATTATTATTTATAATAGTGCTGATGGCAAGGCGGCGGTGGCTCTTTATGCCCGTGATGGTGATGTCTGGCTGAGTCAGTCGCAGTTGGCTGAACTTTTTTCCACCTCTAAGCAGAATGTAGGGCAGCATATAGCTAACATCTTGCAGGAAAAGGAGTTAGAGGAGGATTCAGTTGTAAAGAATTACTTTACAACTGCCGCGGATGGTAAGCGGTATGGTGTAACATATTATTCTTTGCAGATGATTTTGGCGATTGGTTTTCGGGTTCGCAGTAAACGTGGCACGCAGTTTCGTATCTGGGCCAATCGTAATCTGGCAGAATATATGGCCAAGGGTTTTCTGGTGGATGATCAGCGATTGAAGAATCCCGATGGTCGGCCTGATTATTTTGATGAACTGCTGGAACGAATACGTGATATTCGAGCTTCGGAGAAAAGATTCTATCAGAAGGTAAGAGATCTTTTGGCATTGAGCAGTGATTATGACAGTACCGACAAGGCTACGCAGATGTTTTTTGCGGAGACACAGAATAAGCTGCTTTATGCCGCGACGGGTCAGACTGCGGCTGAATTGATTTTGTCGCGAGCAGATGCGTTAAAACCTAATATGGCTTTGACCAGTTGGCAAGGAGCGATCGTTCGCAAGGGTGATATTTGCATCGCTAAGAATTATTTGAGTGAAGATGAAATAGATACGCTTAATCGTTTAACGGTTATCTTTCTGGAAACGGCCGAATTGCGGATCAAGAGCCGCAAAGATATTCAGATTGATTTCTGGCGGGAGAATGTGGATAGAATTCTGGAATCTAATGATCAGCCTTTGCTGCAGGGCAGAGGTTCTGTCAGTCATAAAACCATGGAAGCCAGAGTGACTGATGTTTATCAGGAATTTGATAAGCGGCGTAAAATGACGGAAGCTCATGAAGCTGATGATTTGGACCTTAAAGCGATTGAGGATGATGTAAAAGGCAGGAATTCATAGTTAAAAGTTGCGGTGTTGTTGCGCGACCTGATTTAGTTTTTTATTTGGCAGAAACTGGATTAACAAGATATTTTGTTGGTTTTGGTTGCAGAGACAAGGCATGCCTTGTCTCTACCGGTTTTGTTATGTGCATTAAGATTTAAAAGGTTGATATTATGCGGGCGATTGTTGTTAGTATTGGTGATGAGTTGATTTTGGGCCAGACATTGGATAGTAATGCCGCATGGTTGAGCGGACAGTTGGCCAGCCTGGGTATTGTTGTAGATGAGCATATTACCGTAGGAGATAATGAACAGCTGATTGTTCAGCGATTGAGGTATGCCATTGGCAAAGCTGATATTATTATTGTAACCGGCGGATTAGGCCCGACAGCCGACGATTTGACAAGGTTTTGCCTGGCTAAAGTTTTGGATTGTGAATTAGTTTATAATCCTGAATCAATGGAAAGGATGCAGACTTTTTTCAAAAAGTTGGCCAGGCCAATGGCCCAAAGTAATAAAGTCCAGGCGATGATTCCAGAATATGCTGTTGCGATCCCGAATCATAAAGGCACCGCCGATGGCATTTTCGTAACAATAGACCAGACCGTTTTATTTTCCGCACCGGGTGTACCATCGGAAATGAAAGCGATGTATGAAGGTTTTATTAAAGGGGAATTGATAAATTTTGCAGGTGATGATTTGGCGGTGGTTGCCAGTCGCAAGCTGAATGCTTTTGGGGCGGGGGAATCTAATATTGGTCAGGAGTTGGCTGATATGATGGTTCGGGGCCGCAATCCGCTGGTTAATACCACCGCTGCCCATAGCATTGTTGGAATCCGTATCAATGCCAGGGCCGAAAATAAAGCTGTGGCTCTGACGATGCTGGATGATACTGAACAGCTGATTCGGGCAAAGCTGGGCGATTATATTTTTGGCATTGATGATGACTCGTTGGCAAGTGTTGTTGTTAGTAGGCTTATCGATAAGGGTTTGACTATAGCGACAGCCGAAAGCTGTACTGGTGGCATGGTTGCTCAGCAGATAACCGATATCCCCGGTAGCAGTGCATGTTTTAAATCTGGCTGGGTGACTTATTCCAATGAAGCCAAGAATGAGTTTCTCAATGTCGATGCTGATGTCATTGCTCGTGATGGGGCAGTAAGTCAAGAAGTTGCGCGACAGCTTGCCGAAAATGCTCGAAAATTAGCAAATAGTGATTTTGCGATTGGCATAACCGGTATTGCCGGGCCAATGGGCCGAACTGATGAAAAACCCGTAGGGCTGGTTTATATCGCATTGGCATCGGGTGATGGCGTTGAAGTAACCAAAAATATATTTATTGGCAATAGAGAAATGGTACGTTTGCGATCGGCTTTTACGGCTTTGAATATGGTAAGGTTGGCTATCAGGTGAATTATGCGTTAATGTCGATATTTCCGCCAAGACCTTCAGTAGAAGCTTTAGCGATTTGCAAGACATCATCGAGCATCGCAACAATGGAATCGCCTGTCATTTCTGCGGCATCATTAGCTTTACCAACCAAAGCAGTGCTAATTTGACTCATAATAGCCATATTTTGTAGCTGACTATTGATTAATGCGGTTGAATTGTTGGATATTGTACTCATTTTAGCCTTTTTTTTAACTGTTATATTAATAATATCGGGTATTGTTTTAAGATAATTTAGTCAAATCTGTTTTTTTGTCTTAGCTGTTTGCTATTAATTTAGAAATATTTCACAGTTTTTTCTTGCAAATCATCATAAAAAATAATAAATTACCTCTCTTGTGAAAAAAGCAAGATGATGCACCCGTAGCTCAACTGGATAGAGCGTCGGTCTACGAAACCGAAGGCTACAGGTTCGAATCCTGTCGGGTGTATTATATAAAGCTTTATAAGTTAGGGACTTATGAAGCTTTTTTCTTGCCCTCATTTCGAATGAAACACTCTTTGCACCAATTTGCACCAGAATTTTACTCATGCTATTACCTCTGCCACGTCGTTTTGGTGATATTTGCTAAATCTGTTCTGATTGTAATGGTCCGTAGTAGCTTTTCTTGCTCTTTCCATTAAATTGTCAGCAACAGTCAAATAAAACTTGTGGGTTGTTTCAAAGTTTGCATGGCCGGCAAGAGTCATCACATCATATTCGCTTAGACCTTGCTGGAACCAGTTGGTGATGGCTGTTTTTCGGATGTCGTGAAAGGTGCCATGCTTTACGCGAGCTTTTTTGAGAATACACTGGAAGTGCCTGGTGAAGTTATTAACCACACTAGTTCTGGCGTTGGTAAGAGTCCAGCTGCCACTTGGCCGAAGGGTCTTCTGGATATAATCATATCTCTTTTGCGGAACGAGTATATATGGGTAGCCTTGGGGACTTTGGTTGTGGAGCTCAATTAATAGCTGGCATACATCTTTTGTTAAAGGGACAAACCTACTGTCTGTATCTTTGATTTTCCATTCCCAGGTTTCTTGAGTATTGAGTTTGGAGTTTAGTTCAATAACCATTTTGTCAAAGTCAATGTCACTCCAGGTTAGATTTAGTAGTTCTCCGCGTCTTAGGCCTGTCGTAAGGGCCAAGGTGATTAAGGGGTGCCAGTTTAGTGTCGAGTTGTTTTGAGGTCCGTCAGCCGCTTTTAGAATCCGGTCAACTTCTTCAGAAGTATATGTTCTGATTTTGGGCTTTGGTACTCTTGGAAACTTGACATATCTAAGTGGGTTTTCGTCTAATTGATTTCGCTGAACAGCTAAAGAAAAGAATCTTTTCAATGATTGCAGTTTCTTAAGTGCTGTTGCTGGGCTTTGGCCTTTGTCCAGGCAAGTTTGGCGATAGTATTCACCATGGCTCTGTTGGACTTTTTTGTAGTCGATATTGCCAATTGTATTGATGAAATCTTTCATAGCTTGTCTATATTCAACTTGCGTGCTTTCTCTGATTTGGTCACCTGTTCTTTTTAGGCTATCTTTCATGAAGTCTTTGAGTCTCATTGAATCTGGCTCAAAGTAGCCCATTTTTAGATCTTTTTCTTTTTGACTACGCTGTTTTTCAGCCTTTCGTTTATCCGTGTGGCCCAGGGTTTCCCATTTGCGTTTTCCGTCTTCGCCTACGTAGCGAAGCACATATGTGAAATTTCGACCACCGCTTGACGGTCTTTTATTGAGTTTTACCAGCTGTTTCATATCAGCTCCTTTCAGGTGCTGGCAACTCACATGATCCGAAGGTAATTATAAACCATTTGGAACTGGAGCGCAAGTGTTTTATTTTTTTGTATCTGTTTGATCTTTAATCCACTCGGTAATTGCGTTTTTTGGGTATAGGGCTTTATGGCAGATATGAATTCTGGGAAGCCCACGGTATCTCTTAAGATGCTCGATAACATTGTGATAATCGCTTGCTTTACTGACTTTTGGTATACGTAAAAACTCGATTAGCTCTTGCTCGGTTAGGAGATCGGGCCATTGTTGGGTAGTTAGTTTTTGGTTTTTGTCCATGTATTTAGAACCTTAAACTTTTATGTTTTGCTCAATGGTACCCCGTAGGTATTGGTGAGGGGTAGGATTAAGTCCAGTTTTGTAAGTCTATATTTTGTAGCGAGTTATATTGTCCGATGATGGCGGACGCAATAGGCTATGTTTGTATTTGTCCGGTGTTTTGTCCGCTTGTGGACGAAATTATATCTGGGTTTAAGGTGATCACTCTAGGCCGACCACGTTGGGGTAGTTGTTCGGTGGTGATTATGCCAGCGGTCTCTAAATCTGTCAGACAATTTTGGATTTTGCGTTTGCTGGTTAGACCTGCTCGGTTGGCTGCTTCGGTGGTATTTAATGGTGCTTCATCGCTTTGGTGTGCTTTGAGGACAACTGTTAACAGGCTCTGGGTACCAGGGTCGAGATATTGGGTGGGCTGGGTTGGCGGGTTTTGTATTCTGCGAATTTGGTCGGAGCTAAATTCCCATACTTTTGATTTTGGTGGTCTAAAAGCAATTTGTAATAATGGCCAACCTGGGTGATGGAGTAAGCCTGAGCCACAGGATAAGGATGATATTTTTCGAGGATTTTGGATGAATTCCGAAGCGTATTCGATTTCGCGATCAGAGTTAGACATTAGAATTCTGGTGGTGGTATTTTGCCTTATGGTTCTGGCTGAATGGGTAAAGTCGCCTAGGGTCTGGCTGACGATTAAAATCATGATTCCATATTTTCTACCTTCCCGCATGATGAGGTCTAAGGTATTTTCTGCTTTTCTTGCAGCTTCATCTGTATGCTTATCACGAGCGAGTTTTTGGCGAGTGAATCTGTGAGCTTCTTCAATCATTATCAGTAAGCGTGGCTGGGCTGATTGCGAATTGCTTAGTTTCGTAAATATATCTGACAGTATGTTGCTAAAAAGTTCGCATCGCTCGGTATCATCAAGGTCTTTGAAAGATATGATATTATGGCCTGTGCAAAGTGATTTAAGGTTTGAGGGTAATTTGATGCCAAGGCTTGGGGCGAAGTAGTTCATTTCAAAGCCCTGTGCATCATTTTTTTTAAGCCCAAATTTTCTATATGTGTTTAATAACTGTTCATTATCTTCTGGGATTTTTAGGCCAAAGGATTGATTTCTGGGATCAAGAATTAAAATGCCCATTGAGTCATGCTGAGCAGCTTCTTCTATGATAACTCTGGCGGCAAATGATTTGCCCGAGCCAGTTCTGCCAGAAAGATAGATATGGCCTAATTCCCCAAGAGGTATGATGGCGGATTCGCCTAGTTGACCTGTTTGGCCAGCTAAGCGTCCCAAGTGGATGGCTAGCTTTTCGTTTTCAATTATATTCAACCCTTTGGCTTGGTTTTCGGTGTGATCAAGCTTTTGTAATATGTTTGAGATTGCCCATGTCCCTAGCTTTTTTGCAGTTTGTTTTGTTGAACCATCTACTTGAATATCCTGGTCAGGGGTAACTGTGACTTTTTTTGATGCTGGCTGATAAAGTTCTTGGAAGTTGTCGCTTAATTTCTCCAGTTCATTTGGTGAAAATGCTCCTGTCATGAAAGTTTCCAGCCAACTAGTTAGTGGCTCGGTTGCGGAGTCGATATGGATTTTTAGTCTGGAACCATTGAGTTTTTGGGTAACTTGGTATCTGTGCATATCGTTTAGCTCTTTTGTGACTTCGGCAATAATATCATTTGTTTGTGGCAGTGATAAATTGCCCATGTACATATTGGATGAGATGGTGAAACTTAAGCATAGAGCAGAACCTTTAGTTAAATATTCACGTTGCAATTTCTCTAATATTTCATATTGTTTTTTCTTATTACTAATATCCTCCTTAGCTAATGAGGATTGCTGCTTTAGGTTGCGACTTTCCCTCTGTGCCAGAATGGGTGAGACAATTCCTTGTCATTAATTAGACTTGAGGGCGAGGATATATTTATTATGA
>JAEIOG010000009.1 GCA_016342495.1 Phycisphaerae bacterium | reverse complement strand
TTTTTGAATTTATCCATGATTCCCTTCACGCTCACTGGACAAATCAACAATACCAATCATTGCTGTGAACGGTTACGCAATTTTCAATTTATCGTCAGCCATAGCCATCATTAGAACTGTACCATGAGGACTCCAATCTAAATCATCTTTAAATCCGGCAGCAACAAGAATCTTTATTAATTCTATATTACAGGTCTTAAATGCTAAATGCATACAATTCATTTCCCTGTAAATACCTGGATTTAATTCTGCATTATTTTCTAGTAAAAGTTTAACCATCTCAACATTACCAGTTCCACAGGCATAGTGAATTGGTAATGCGCCATCGGCAGTCTTAGCATTAACATCTGCTCCATTTATTAGTAACTCTTTAATTACTCCGACCTGCCCTTGTAAAACAGCTACATGCAATGGAGTTTCCTTATAGATATTCAGCTGAGCTGTATTTGGATCACCTTGCTCTTCAAATATTTTTCGCATTTGCTTCAAATCACCTAAAATAGCTACTTCATGCAAAGACGTATTATCAATATCTGCTGCCGACGTTCTAATCAAAACGCAACGGAAACCTGTACTGTAATCTTTTCCTCCCCCACTACATCTATTGTTTATAGATAAATAATCATCTCGTGATTCTCGAAAACTTGCTCCAAATATAAACTTACCCCCATCCCCACTCTCGTCTCGAGAGAATTCCTTTACATTACCTCGAAGATCATAAATTCCTAATCGGTTTACTTCGCCATTTCCTATTTCCCAACTAGCCGGTGTTTGATTTCTTAGGCTTATATATTTGAATTTACCGCCCTTGGATACATCCATTATTATAGACCCTCTCAAACTTGCATCAGCAACATATTGCTGCCATTCAGAAAAACTTGGCAAGCAATAAGCATATCCTTGGGGTAAAACCCCTTTAACTCGATCTATTTCGCTAAGCCTTCTGCAAAAATAAATAGCCTCCAGCGAAGTAAGGTTCTCGACAGGATGATTAACACCACAGTGTATACTTGGATTATAACCCATTATCTGCATAAACTGCTGCTGGGTAGTTTCATGTTTGCTAACCCAATATTCTTCCGACAAACACAACATGTCCATCCCCACAGAATTAATAAAATCCAATTCTTGGTTTCGCTGAACATTTGTAATATTTCTACTATTCTCATTCATTTTATTTAGACTATCTTCTTGTTTCTTGTCGCAGCTTGACAAAAATAAGGCAAGCACTATCACGATAAAGATCTTAAAAAAATTAGACATTAAAGGCACCTTTTATATTATTGCAAGGCAAAGTCAATTATTACCGGCTGAAGCTGGTAGCCGGGTAGGATGAGCAACTACTTTGCCCATGCTGTTTAAAGTAGCTTTTCTTCCTATTCTTTATTCATATTCCTGTGGCCAGCTTATCTCCTCGCTCGATTCGCCGGTCAACAAGCGTTCAATGTACTTGGCAATTTTCATATTTATTAATAGTTCAATAAGGCCAATCTTCGGGGCGTTTGACCCACCCGTGCCGCATCGCCTGCGCTATTTGTTAAGTTCCTTTTTACCATAAATAGATAATACCCATAGGAATCACATAGTTCAAGGACAAAAGTACCATCTGAATCAGTTAAATTGAACCAGTAATTTAGATAATCTCACCGCAGTAAACCTATGCCAAACAATACTTATCAAGACCCTTTGGGTCTTAGCGTTTTATGATTCGCATCTCTTCGAGGGCGTGAAAAAATTATCTTCTGAATCTGTGCCAATCCGTTTTTTTGTAAAACCAGCAATGCCGGTCCGTGACCAATTCTTATATTATCTTGCGGCTTTACGTGAAATATATCCCATTTTAGCCCGATAATTATTAACTTTCACAAGATTTGCATTAGGATCACTGGGTAGTTTGAAGCTACACATAACTTACCTGAGAATATTGGTCGGTAAGTTCTTCTGGCATCGTTGCCGCCTGCATCCAGCTGTTTGTCTGATGGGCGGGGCAGATGTTAATATATTCATTTCAGCGATATAAATCATTCACAAAGCTAGCCCTATGCCTAGTAGTCGTTCACAAAGTGAGCCCTGGCTGTATCCATATATGGTAGATGCAATGCTTTGATATTATAAGTTGTTTTTTGACAGAGTGTTATCTGACCTGCACCATATGTCACCATACTTTTTGGCTATAATTATTTAATTGGCAACTTACAAAAAAAACAGTAAAATAAGCCATAGAAATAACTACTGCCTCAAGGTGAAGTTAGTAGCGATCAAACTGGCTACCTGTAATAATGGAGAATTCGATGGCTAAAGCACATGTTAACCCGGAAGAATTAAGGCGCTTTGCCCGTGAACTTAATCGGTTTAATGGCGAATTAGACTCGCTTATGGGACGAATTCATATGAAAATGGTTAATCTGGAGAAGTCCTGGCAGGATCAGGAACAAAAGAAATTTTCCGAAGAATTCGGCCAGACAATGAAAGTTCTTGCCAGATTTCTGGAAACTTCAACTCGCCATTGCTCGGTTTTAGGTAAAAAAGCCAAGCATATTGAGGACTATCTGAATAGTTAACAGGTTTTGGACGGATCGGTATTATACTCATAACTATTGAGTTTGTCAATTTTACCTGCCTATAAGTTTATATTTGGCAATACTTTAGCATTGGCTCTGCCAGATAAAATTATACCCTTTGGGTATTACTTATTTTTATGGATTTATATTATGTCTGACTATGCAAAAATTGGAAATCTGGATGCTCTCAAGGAGTTGCGGGCCCAGCTGGTAAAGTATAGTCATACCATTAATAATGCCCTGGAAGAAGCTGATGGCGAAATCCAGCACACAATTTTTTGGATAAAACAGGATCAATACCTGTTTTGGAAGACTCAGGTGCGTAAATTTACCGAAAAGCTCGCCCAGGCCAAGCTGGTTTTACAGAATAAACAGCGTTTTGCTCAAATTGGCCAGTTACCCGCTAATTATTCATTCATCGATGAGAAAAGGGCGATAGTTAAGGCTCAGGGGCAACTGGACATTGCTCGCAAAAGAGTCGATAGAATCAAAAATTCGCTGCCCAGATTAGAAAAAGATGCTCATAATTATCGAGGCATGGTACAGCCCTTAGCGGCGATGGCTGAAACCGAACTGCCTAAAGCCTACCGAAGGCTGGATCAGATGATAGATTCGATTGAAGCTTATCTGGCCACTGCATCGCAGGAAAATGAAGATTCTATGGTAATTGCTCCCGAAGAAGATATCGAAACAGAAGCTCATGATCAACCAGTAGAATAAGGTTATATTATGTCATTAAATGATAGTAATGCTAAAATAATGCGTGCGACCAAGGATTTGCTGATCTATTGGGAAAATGTCAAGGCTACCTGGCGCGATGCCAATAGTAGACAATTTGAAGAACTTTATTTTGAGCCCTTGCAGATTGAGGTTCGCAAAGCCCAGCGTGCCATGGAATTAATGGAAAGTCAGCTGCAATTTATTAAGAATACATTGAAAGATTAACGCCAGCGACAAACCTCCTAACCCTTTGATATAGGAGTCAGAGGGCGGTTTTTTTTAGCATATTTTTGACTTTTGGCCTGGCCATCAAGATTAATAAGGAAATACGAATGACCGATAAACTGGAAAAATATCTTAAAGGCCAAAAACCTTTAATCTCAGAAGACCATCGCACATTGCAGCGAACTGCATTAGCTGAGCTGATCAAACTGTCTGGCCCGGCGGTTGACCCGGTTACATCGCAATTAGATCAGGAACATGAGCTATTGCAAAAACAGCTGTTGGAAGAGCATCAAAAAGTTTTAGCTTCTATCGAAAAAAAACATCATGATGATTCGGCAAGCACACAATCGCAATATGAACAAGGTAAAACGAAAATTCAAAGTGGTTATGACAATACGATAAATATACTGGAATCCCGGGTTCAGGACAAAAGAGAATCTATAACCGGAAAAATTAATCAGCAAATTCAAAAAGTTTCCAGGCAATGCCAATATCACAGCTTAACTTCTGAAACCATGGCCGACGGTGAAATAAATAAATGTAAAGCCATCATTAATAAAGTTAATAAATTCGCTCCGGCCGCAAAACAGCTTATAAAGCAATTACATGAGCAGGCGGAGTATATCCTGAAATTTTATCATTTCCCTGTTCCTGATATGACCAGTGATAATATTGAGGAAGTCAGCAATCCGCGTATGACATATCGCCAGCAATATATCAATGCCAACAATATTCTGGCGAATTTATATCGTCTTAAAAGAGCGAAAATGTTTACTGGTATCTGGCCTTATCTTTTGCCGGTAATATTTTGTGGCTTGACAGTGCTGGGCATTTGGCTGGGCTATAATAGTGAAAAGATACAATTTTCTAATTTTAGCATAATGGCCCCAGTTGCTGGCGGTGCGATGTTAATTGTCACACTAGGCCTTGGCAGAGTGATCTGGCTTAACAGCAGGAAAAAGCTTAAGGCTCTCAGCGAAGATCTAAGGAAGGCTGTTGTTGCTTCTGATGCGGCCTTACAGAAGCGGATAAATAATTGTCTGGAAAAACTTGATTTAAGGATTGAAAAGGCTCACGAAAAACGCAAGAGCGACTTGCAAATCACGCAAGATAAACTTGACAACACTGTTAGAACTGCTAATGAGGAATTGCAACAGGAATTAGCTGAAATTCAGAGCCAATATGAACCAGCGCGTAAAACTGTTGATGATAAATATAATGAAGAAATTGCTGGTTTTGAAGCAAAATATCAGCATCAACAGCAAAAAATTCAAACCGATTATGAAACCCATATTCACGAACTGCATGACAGATATCAACTTCAGCAGAACAAATACCAGGATCAATATGACAAATCATATTCCAGATTGATTAAGCGATTCAATCAGGGGCTGGCTTGCATTAACGCAATGCTTGATGATTGCCATGACTTAAATGGCAGAATGCCATTCGATTGGCATAGTATGCCAGTGATTCAGTCTGCAGGTTCTGCCATTGTTCGTTTTGGTGATATTGAAATTGATATGTCGAACTTGTCTCAGAGTGTCAGAAATATCTCTGGTAAAATTGCCAATGGTAAAATTAATATACCAGCTTTGTTAGCTTTTCCTGACAGATGTAATCTCTTGCTGGAATCTGGTCGAAATGGCCGTAAAGAAGCAATTGATACGCTCAGGGCGGTAATGTTGCGGTTGTTGACGACGATTAAGCCAGGTCAAGTGAATTTTACCATTATTGACCCGGTAGGACTGGGCGAGAATTTTGCTGGTTTTATGCATGCCTCCGATTACCTGGAAGCCATGATTGGCGGGCGTATCTGGACCAGCCCGACCCAGATTCAAAGCCAACTTGATGACCTGACCGATCACATGGAAAAGGTTATCCAGAAATATCTGCGTAATGAATTTGAAACTATCGATCAATACAATGAACAGGCTGGTGAATTAGCTGAACCTTATCGTTTTCTGGTCATTGCCGATTTTCCGGGCAATTTTAATGAACAGGCACTAAAGAAACTTACCAGTATAGTTAATAGTGGCCCGCGTTGTGGTGTTTATACTTTAATTGCTTATGACAGCCGAACAGAATTTCCATCGGGTTTTGATCTGGCCGATTTGGTTGGTTCATCAATATATCTTAAATACAAAGATAGCCGTTTTGTCTGGCAAGATGAAATTTATCAGCAGTTTAAGCTTACCAATGATCAGCCGCCAACCGAAGATATTTTAACGGAGATTATTAAACATATTGGCAAAGCCGCCCAGGAATCTTCAAAAGTTGAAGTTCCATTTGAAACTATTGCACCGGCGGCAGATAAATTCTGGTCCTTAAAAAGCGATGATGAGCTTGTCGTGCCAATTGGTCGCACCGGAGCAACTCGACTTCAGCAGCTTAAACTGGGGAAGGGTATGGCTCAGCACATGCTAATAGCTGGTAAAACTGGTTCCGGTAAATCAACACTGTTCCACGTTATGGCTACTAATCTGGCTTTGTGGTACAGCCCCGATGAAGTTGAAATGTATCTGGTTGATTTTAAGAAAGGTGTGGAATTTAAAACTTATGTTAATAATGCTTTGCCGCATGCCCGGACTGTTGCCATTGAATCAGATCGGGAATTTGGCTTAAGTATTCTGCAAAAACTTAATGAAGAGATGACCCGCCGTGGTAATTTGTTCCGGGACCAGAATGTTCAGGATTTGAAAGCTTACCGGGGTAAAACCGGCAAAAAAATGCCGCGTACCGTTTTGATTGTTGATGAGTTCCAGATTTTCTTTAGTGAAGATGATAAACTATCTCAGGATGCTGGAGTTTTGCTGGAACAGTTGGTTCGACAGGGTCGTGCTTTTGGGATTCATGTTATTTTGGGCTCTCAGACCTTAGGTGGTATGAGCGGTCTGGCTCGCAGCACGATGGGGCAGATGGCTGTGCGAGTCGCTTTACAGTGTAGCGAAACTGATGCTCAAATGATTTTTGATGATGGTAATTCAGCTGCGCGTTTATTAGCTAGACCCGGAGAAGCAATTTATAATGATGCAGGCGGTATGATTGTTGGTAATAGTCCATTCCAGATTTCGTGGTTATCAGATAAACAGCGGGATGATTATCTGGCTAAAGTTCGCCAGATGGCACTACAGCAGGATATCAAGACCAAACAAATGATTGTTTTTGAAGGCAATATCGCCGCGGACATTACCCAAAATCACTTAATTGAAAATTGCCTGGAAGCTATTCCGCAGCAAACCAGTATAGCTAATGCCTGGCTGGGTGATCCGGTTGCTATTAAGGACCCGACCGCCGTAGCATTTAGACGTCAAAGTGGTGCCAATCTGGTTATAATCGGCCAGAGCGACGAATCTGCACTGGCACTGATGGCCAGTTCGATGATTTCATTATCGGCGCAATACAAACCCCAAAATGCTAAATTTATCACTATGGATGGCTCTCCAGCCGATGCGGCATTCCATGGCAATCTTGAAAAATGGACTTCTTTGCTACCTCATGAGCACAAATCTGTCCCCTGGCGTGATGTGCCGGATATAATGAATGAATTGACCATCGAAGTTCAACGTCGGCATGAAAAAGATTCAACCGATGGTCCTGCTATCTATTTGATGATCTTTGGCCTGCAGCGTTATCGTATGCTGCGTAAAAATGATGATGATTTTGGTTTTTCCATGGATGAACAGCCTAAACCAAAGCCAGAAAAACAATTCGCCGAAATTTTGCGTGATGGACCCGCTGTTGGTGTGCATATCATCGTCTGGTCAGATACGCTGACTTCGCTGGAAAGGACTCTGGATAGGGTAGTTATTCGTGAATTTGATAATCGTGTGCTGTTCCAGATGTCAGCTAATGATTCCAGTAACCTTATCGATTCTCCGGCAGCCAATAATCTCGGACTTCACCGAGCTATATTCTATAGCGAAGAACACGGGGTTCTGGAAAAATTTCGGCCTTATGCCACTCCTGAAAATAAGTGGATGAAACAGCTAATAGATAAAATCAAATAAAACATTAACAAGAAAGAAATTCAGTATGAAAAATTTTAAAATGATTTCGGTTGTGGTTGTTTCTTTACTGGTGCTTATCATTGCACTACAGAACACCCAGTCGGTCGAGACAAAATTACTGTTCGTCACTGTTACAATGCCAAGAGCATTTCTTTTATTTATAACATTTGTATTTGGTTTTGTCTTTGGTTCAGCCGCTGTGGTTAGCTACTCAAATCGCACCAGGAAAAAAGAAGAAGAAGCATAAGGGAAAACCTTGCCTCATGCTCAATTTATTTACGCCAAAGTTCTGGTTTTTTCAAAGCATCAGCGCAAATGACTGTTCCGGATACTGAGCCAATTATACCGTCTTTTATTTCTTTTACCATCCAGGCGCTGGCATGTTCTTCGGCTATGGGATATGTAGCGGCAAAGCCTGACTTTCTGGCATCAGGCCTGAACCCAAAACGTTGATAATAATCTGGGTCACCAAGTACAAAAACCAGATCGGTACCTGACAATCTTAATCTTAATAAGCCATCTTCAATCAGCATCGTGCCAATTCCTCGATTTTGATATTCAGGCAAAACCGCAACCGGTGCTAAAATAGCTATTGATGCCGCATCTTCATTATCTTGAAGAGTTGCTTTGGTAAGCAAAATGTGACCTACTGCCTTTTCATCTTCCATTGCCAGCAAAGATAACAATGGCTTGGCACTGGGGTCTCTGAGTAATTGTCTTACGAGTTCAGCTTCTGTTTCGCTGCCAAAAGCTTCGCGTTGTATTCTTAAAACATCTTCATAATCTTTACTTAAAGCAATTCTAATATACATTCTTATAACCTCACAAATTCTTTATCCCGGTTAAACGGTTAATCCGGGCTTTCATTTCGATTTTTACTTTTTCATATCGATCATCATCAGCAAGATTGTCCCATTCATATGGGTCTGAATCATGATCGTACAACTCTTCATTACCGTTATTATAGTGAATATATCTCCATTTTTTTGTCCGTACCGACCAGTGCTGTTTTGAAGGATCATTGCCAGTTTCATTGCCGGCATAGATCATTGTAAGAGCGCTATCGGGGCCATCCCATTTTTCAGATTCTGGCTCTGTAAGAAAAGGCTTGAAACTAAAGCCATCCAGTTTGGCTCCTTTGGCATTTTTCTTTGTATCACCTTTAAGGTTGCATAGGTCTACAAGGGTTGGATAAATGTCAATTAAGGCGACAGGATGCTCTGCGACTTGACCTGCTATGGCGATGCCTGGAGCACGTACAATTAAAGGAACCCTTGTGCTTTCTTCCCATAGTGAATTTTTAAACAGATAATCTTTTTCTCCCATATTCCACCCATGGTCGCTGGTCAAAATGATAATCGTATTATCCTTAAATGGGCTATTATCTATTGCATCAATAACTTTGCCGATACATTCATCTACAGCTGCTACGCTGGCAAGATAGGCCTGGGTGAAGGCTTTTAATGCACTATCTAAATCTGGATAAGATTCTTTCAATAACCGGAAATATTTCAACCCTTTCTGGTCAGCGTTATATACATCTGTATAATGACAATCTTTGGCATCGTCTTTTTTAATGACTGGGATCTTAACCTTATCCAGTGGGAACATGTCGAAAAATTTCTTAGGTACATGCAAAGGCGTGTGAGGTCTGATAAAGCCAACACCCAAAAAGAAAGGATTGTCGTTTTTCTGCTTAGCTAGTTCATCTATTTGATTCTGAACCCATGTGGCATTGCGTTCATCGGGGGTAGGTGAACGGTCATCTTCGCTATTATATTTGAATTTCTTAGGCTTACCCCAACCACCATAAACCCACCCCTTTTTTTTGTCATTTTCAGATTTAAAAGGGACATCTGCTAATGAACCAAAAGAGCCATCAACTGGTCCTATATCGCTAAATGGTTTTGGCACTGATGGATGGGCAACCTTTACATTACCATCAAAAACAAAAGGACCATAATCGGCTTTATGTCCGAATTTACTCCATACCGAAGCTAAATGATGATGCATGAGCTTCCCGGTTCCAGTGACAAAATAGCCATTGTCGCGAAAGTGTTCCATAATAGTTTTTGAATTCTTCAATACTGGGTTGTTAAACCACTTATTCCAGAACAGATTCTTTGAGGTATGTGGATATATCCCAGTCAGGAAGCTTGATCGCGATGGTGCGCAAACAGGATTATTACTATAGGCTCTTTTGAATGCCACACCGCTTTTAGCAAGTCGGGCAACATTAGGTGTGTTGGCTTGTGGATGGCCATCAAAACCGGTTACATAATCATTAAGATCATCGCAGACGATTAAAACTACATTGGTTTTGGGATTTTTAGTTTGAGCAAAGCTAAGAGAATGGCCAAAAGCAATTCCCACTGTTCCTGTGGCCATACACTTTAAAAAATCGCGTCGTGTTTTCATCTTTTATTTACTTTCCCTGCCTATACAATCATTTTTTTTATAATCAAGCGAGGTTTGTCAATACCATTTGTCCAATACATCATGCCATTGTGTCAGTGATTTAGCGTTCATCATTTCCAGCATCATTTTTTTTCTATCAGGATGTCTTTTAGCATACTTTGCGCCAAACTTTCGAAAATATCCTACAAATTTTCTTTCAACATAGTCTTCGCCAAGCATTTTCAGATGTTCAAGAATCACTTCTTTTTGTTGAGCGATTGTCGGTCCGGTTGACAGTTCCTTCCCTTGTAACAATGACGCGGTTTCCTGGAAAATCCACGGGTTGCCGATAGCCCCGCGGGCGATAGCTACACCATCGATGGGACCGCCTTCGAGTCGGTCTTTAATATCCTGGGCTTTCATCAGATCGCCTGAACCAATAATCGTCAATTCTGGAAAAAGTTCTTTAATTTTATAGACATCATTCCAGTTTGCTTTTCCGCGATAATACTGCATGACTGTGCGCCCATGAATCACCAGGGCGTCAACGCCATTGCGGGCGGCATCTTCGCAAATCTTCAGATAGGCAGCCTGAGATTCCTCACCTTCGCCATAGCCATTACGGATTTTCATTGTAACCGGGCAATCAACTACAGTCCGAACCGCTTTGAAAATCTCGCGCACCTTTGCTGGATCACGCAATAATGCCCCTCCACGGCCCCGCCGCAGAACTTTTGGAGCTGGGCAGGCAAAATTAAGATCGATTAAATCAAAACCCTGTTCAACTAAAATAGTAGCTGCTTTAGCCATTACTTCTGGCTCAAAACCGACGATTTGGGCACCGACTGGGTGAATATCCTTGTCTGGACAGAATTCTGGCTTGCGCCGTACCGCTGAATAAACCGCTGATTTATCCAACATCAAGCCACCAAAAACCAGCGGACAGCCAAATTTTCTGCCCAAAACCCGCATCGCCCGGTCTGTATAGCCACTAAGCGGTGCCTGGAAAAATGGAAATTCTAATTCAATATTGCCTATTTTGAGCATTTTTTCGCCATAAAAGCCTGAAAAATATTAAAAACTAATCTGTACGCCGGATTATTATATTGAGCTGGCCCAATGATGCAATAGTTTATTTTGCATCATTATAATGGAAATGTATAAATACAAATTGACAAAACACGGGGGATTGGTATTATTTATGGAACAGGAGTTACTATATGGAATTAAATATTATAAAATTAGTTAATCAGTTAGCTACGAGGCAGTCGAAGTACAAGGTACCAAATCTGGTACGCGGTTTGAGTATGCTTGAGCTGTTGTGCCAATATCCTGACGGATTAGCCATGACTGAAATTGCTCAGAAGATGGGTTGGCCCAAAAACAGCACTTCGCGTGTAGCGATGACATTGGTTGATTATGGCTATGTTAACCGGGATGAGAGCAGTCGAGTATTTTCTGTCTCTCGGAAATTACTATATATGGGTACCGCAGCTACTGGCGAAGTTAGCCTTGTAAATAAATCATGGGATATTCTCAGACAAATACGTGACTATACTCAGGAAACCGTCCTTTTGGGCACATTAGCTGGCACTCAAGGTGTGGTTTTGGAACAGGTCTTGAGTAAATTCGCCTTTAAGTACCAGATAGATATTGGAACTAATTATGATTTACATGCTTCTGCGCCTGGAAAAGCATTGCTAGCGTATTTGCCCGAAGTTGAGCAGGATGAAATTGTAAAGCAAATCAAGTTTACACACTACACAGACCGAACTATAACAACCAAAAAAGCTTTTATCGATGAGTTGAGTCTAGTAAAAAAATATGGGTATTCAACCGATAATGCTGAAATGATAGAAGGTTGCCATTGTGTGGGGGCTCCAATCTTTAATGGAAGCCACTATCCTATCGCTGCGATTTGGGCAACCGGGCCAGCTAATCGTTTGAAAGAAAGTCGTTTTGCAGAAATTGGGCAGGAACTGATCCTGGCGGCAAAACAGATTTCTGAAAGACTTATTTAGGTGATTATTTTATTATGAAAGGCATAGCAACATGTTGATTCGAAATAAATCAGGCATTACTTTATTCTTAATTTTATTAATGAACAGCTCGTTTGTTCTTGGGCAAACGGCAAAATGCTATGACAAGAAAATTTCATGGGAAGATACCATGATCGCGTCGCATCATTTATTATTAAAGCAATTACCTGATCTTAATTTTAAACCTTATATGAGTGAAATAATCCGGGGGGGGATGGAACCTGTCCATATAAGTCTGGATGTTTCTGGAGTAGAAAACTTATGGTTGACAACCAAAGGGATACCAGATTACTCTTTTGCCCATTCAATATGGGGCGAAGCTATTCTTATAGATAAAGCTGGACAAAAAATCCGATTATCTGATATGAATCCAGTATCAAATAAAGTGGGATGGGGCACTTTCAAGGTTAATCAGAATGCATATGGTGATGGGCTTAAAATTGGTTCAAAGAAAATGGAACATGGCGTGTTTGCACATGCTTATAGCGAGGTGCTCTACAGTTTAAAAGGCCAATATGTTCGGTTTGAAGCTATGATTGGCATCGATGCAAGCACTGGCGGTAAAGGGGCTGTCAGGTTTGGCGTAAAAAATTGTCTGGGTTTAGAATCATTAGCTCAAGAGATAGTCACTAATGCCCAAAAAGATTTTCCCGAACAGATGAGTTTGTTTAAGGCATATTTTCCAGATTGCTCTGGATGGTTTTTGCAAGCTGACAATGAAAAGATAGAAAAGGATATTATTGAAAAACTGCTATCGCGAATGAATAAGTCTTGTGAAGGTGAATTATCTGATACGAAGGCTCGCTTACAGTTTTTTGTGGAAATTGCCAGAGAATGTAATAAATATGACTCTGCTTTAAATGAGTTTGATCAAATAGTCAAACCACAGCAGTTAGAAATTGCTATAAAAGATTCAATGAATAAGTTTTCGGACAAATATAACCATGGGCAGGAATATCTCGCTACTTTAAGTGAATTCAGCAAAGATTTACTGACAGTCAAACAAGGACTGCAGCAATATAATGAAACTGCTTTAATTAGATTTAATCAGTATAAAACATTTCGCCGCAAAGTTTTATTTGATAATCCTTTGCTTGACTTCAATGATATTTTATTTATTAAACGGGAATTTTTACCAGGCCAGGAAATGCTCGGTAATCACATGTGTGACCAGTATTTTGGATTTAATGCCATTAAAGGTGGTGGGTTATATGTGCTGAAAGATGCATTTTCTGATAACCCACAAGCCATTGATGTGCTGAAAGAATCAGTTTGTCAGAATGGTCCGATGAAAGGCCAAAAACTTATTGATGGCGGTTTTCTTTCTCCTGATTTGTCTTATGATGGCAAGGAGATAGTGTTCGCCTTTACCGAAGCTGAACCACCCCGATACCAATGGAGTGAAAAAAGTACATTTCATATTTATAAGGTCAAAATCGATGGGACAAATTTACAGCAGTTAACCAATGGGGCATTTAATGATTTTGATCCGGTCTGGTTGCCAAGCGGCAGAATTGCTTTTATTTCAGAAAGGCGAGGTGGCTATCTGAGATGTGGGGCATACAAAATCCTTTCTTTTGGCCGCTGCCATGGCAGGCCGGTACCAAATTATACTTTGCATTCCATGAACGCTGATGGTAGTGATATTGTTTGTTTAAGCCCGCATGAAACTAATGAATGGCACCCCAGTGTTAATAATGACGGCATGATTATTTACACGCGTTGGGATTATGTTGATCGTGGTTTTAATCAGGCGCATCATCCCTGGATTACCAGTCCTGATGGCAGAGATGCCAGATCAATTCATGGCAACTTCAAAGAAAAGCAGCAAGACAATCCAGTGATGGAAATGGACGTCAGAGCTATACCGGGTTCGCATAAATATGTTGCAACCGCAACCGCTCATCACGGTCAGGCATATGGTTCGCTGATTATGATTGATCCGAATATCAGGGACGACAATAAAATGGGGCCCTTGACAAAACTGACCCTTGATGCCAAATTTCCTGAGGCTGATATTTCCCAGACCAAAGATCAGAAATACGCAACCGCATGGCCGCTGAATGAAGATTGGTATTTTTGTGTTTATGACGCTGAAGGCGAGACAGCACGCGGGCCAGATAATAATTATGGTATTTATCTATTGCATGTACCATCGCAGGAAAAAATACTTATTTATCGTGACCCAGAAGTTTCCTGTCTTAGCCCAATACCTTTGAAATCCAGGGAAAAACCGCCAGTTATCCCCCATTTTTCAGCTATAGGCAAACCACTTGAGCCAGGTCAGAAGTTTGATCCGGAAGTTTATAAAAATGTGCCAGATACCGGAACCGTTGGCGTGCTGAATGTTTATGACAGTACAATACCATTTCCTAAAGATAAAAAAATAAAATATCTCAGAATTATGCAAATATTACCCAAAACTACCCCAGATCATCTTTCGCCCCAGATCAGCTATGGTGTAGAAAAATCCGCCAGAGCGGTTCTGGGTACAGTCCCGGTCGAAGAAGATGGCAGTGCTTATTTTGAATTGCCAGCCGGGATTCCGGTTTATTTCCAGGCGCTGGATGAAAATATGATGGCGATTCAATCAATGAAAAGTGCAACTTATGTTCAGCCCGGTGAAAGACTGGTATGCATGGGTTGCCATGAGCCCTTGCAACGAGCCCCGATAAGCAAAAAACTTCCTAAAGCATTTGCTAATATTCCTTCGGTGATTAAACCTGGCCCTGTTGGTTCAAGACCCTTTAGTTTTCCCAGGCTCGTCCAGCCTGTGCTGGATCGTAATTGCGTTAGTTGTCATATAAAGAATGCTGATAAAGCACCTGATTTACAAAAGGGGGATTATCTTAATAATCCTCATTACTGGTATACATCATATATAAATCTTCGCAACTATGCGTTTTATTATGGTCCAGAAAAAGGCTATGATCGCTGGCAAGATGCTATTACTGTGCCGGGTAAATTTGGTGCTCATGAATCAAAATTATATAAAATGCTTCAAAAAGGACACAATGATGTTAAGCTGTCAAAAGAAGATATGTATCGTTTGACACTTTGGCTGGATAGTAATTCAGACTTCTTTGGGGCTTATGAAAATACAAAACAGCAAGCTGACGGTCAAGTTGTTCAGCCTGCACTGGAATAAGATTTAATAGGAGAATTACCTGATGAAACGTTTTATATTATCTGTTATCGCTATGGCTTTTATTGCTAGTGGTTGTAATGTGGGGAAAATAAAAGAATTGCCACCCGTTAATCTGAGACCTCAATTATTTGTTGACTTAGGACCAACCTGTAGCGTTCCTGATGGAATGGCTATCGATTCTAATGGCGACATTATACTTGCGGTGCCAAATTATATTGATTATGAAAAATTGGGTAGCAAGATTGTGAAAATTGATAAGAATCGTAAAGTTGTTGACTGGTTTGTCGATTTACCGCGTCACCGGGATACTGGTGAAGTCCATCCAATGGGAATAGAATTTGGTCCTGATGGCAACTTGTATATTGCCGATAATCAATACTTTGTTGATAAGAATTATAAGTCCCGACTATTGCGTGTCATTGTAAAGGATGGCAAGCCTGTTCGATGCGAAGTTGCTGTTGATGGGTTCAAATTGGCCAATGCGGTTCGTTGGAAAGGTAATGACGTTTATGTCAGCGATACCTATTTTGATTTGAAAGACAAGAAAAATCAAAGCGGCATATATCGAATAAGCCTTGATGAGATGAATAAAAATTTGGTGAGCTTGCAGCCAGAGGCAAAAGACCGACATTTGATAGCCCAGTTTACTGCCAAGGATAACGGCGAAGAAGAAACTGCAGGCGCAGATGGCGTTTGTTTTGACAGCAACGGAAACCTCTATTGCGGCAATTTTGGTGACGGGGTAATATCCCGTGTGTCTTTTGATGAAAATGATCATCCAATCGACCAGAAAATAGTTGTTGATAGCCCTTCGATAGAATGCTGTGATGGCATTATTTGCGATACTAAAACCGACAAAATTTATATCACAAATTCTAAAAATAATAGTGTGCATATTTATGATATTAATGCAAATTCGATCCAGACATTGTGGGTAAATGATGACGACAATGGTGCAAATGGGTTATTAGACCAGCCTTGTGAGCCAATAATTCGCGATAATTATTTAATGGTAGTTAATTTCGATATGACTTTCCCGGGGCTTAAAAATACTGAAAATGACCAGTATAACACTATTTCAATTTTCAAAATAAAATAAACACTATTATCATAAGTACTGGTAGGACCAAAAAATATTTAAAAATAATAATAAAATATACTAAATTATTCGACTTCCCTTATTACCTTAATGAACTCAAAGCAGAGTTTGCATTGAATTTAAAGGATCAGCGACTATTTAAACCTGATTCTAAGTGTTTTGAATTAATTATGGGGTATTTTCATTTAATACAGGAGTAGACTAATGAAAAGAAGAGGTTTTACATTAATTGAGTTATTGGTGGTAATTTCAATTATTGCGTTGTTAGTATCAATTTTAATGCCGGCTTTGTCAAAAGCCCGGGCTACTGCACAGGCTACAGTTTGTCTGAGTAATCAGAGGCAAATGGTCACTGGTTTCAAATTATATACCAATGATTCTGATGGTAAGATGATGGGGATGGAATATGGAGCTAATTACTGGTTCAATAAAATAGCTCCGTATTTAGGCGATAAAGATTTTCAAAATAATACTGGTGGTGTCCAAGGTACCGAAGGCGTTATGAAAATAGGTATTTGTCCTACCACAAAAGTAGATGCAAATCGAAATATTGGCACCGGAACGAATAAATTGACCTGGCAATTTGGAAGTGGCACCGCAAAGACTTATGGTAGCTATGGTGTTAATTCATACCTGCTTGAAGATATTTATGGATGGTCTCGGGGTTCTTCTAGTGCTGAAACCCCTGTGGCCAATTTCTTTAATAGTAAGAGTTATGACACTGTTAAAGGGGAAGTTCCTGTTATATGTGATTCCATATGGGTCGATTCGTGGCCTGATGGGAGTGGTGTTGTACCTACTGGAGGTCTCGATGGTAGCGGTTGGGGCACTTCTACTACTTCTCCAAGTTTCCCTCATGGCAGGCTGTATTTTATGGGACGTTTTTGTATAGATCGACATGGATCGAACGTAAATGTGGGTTTTGTTGATGGCCATGTAGAAAAAGTTGCATTAAAGGGATTGTGGATGCTTAAATGGCATAAAAGATTTCTAAGAAATGCTGAACCAACTGACTCAAAAGGTTTTTTGCGTTAATATTATAGAAATACAATGTTAGGAGTGGCATTTGTGTGGAGCGTATAAGTCTTTGTTTTCAGAGGCTTATACGTGATCTTTTCATTAATTATTAGAATAATCTCATTGTATTTAAGGGCAATGTGTGAATGTCTGATAATATAAAGTGCATGATATGGCTCCTGATTTTTGAGATAAATAATTTTTATTACTATAATTTATAATTGTTCTTATAACCTTAATGTGTATATATTTAGATAGGTATCGGTTTTTTTATTGATGAGCGACTTCGGAGCAGAATCATTGGATAACATCGAATCTGAAAAACGAAATCAGCAGTTTATGCGGCAATATGTTGCTATGCAAAGGCGTTTGTGTGGTTTTGTCGTATCATCTGTTCCCAACTGGACTGATATCGATGATATTATGCAGGAAATTGTAGTTGTTTTGTGGTCCAAATATGACACTTTTGTTCCCGGAACTGATTTTGCGGCCTGGAGCCTGAAAATTGCTCGTTTGCAAATCATGGCATATCGGCAAAAAAAGGGCATGCGTCAATTCAAATCAGAGACTCTGGAAGCTATTCAAGATACTGCAATTGAAGATATGGGAAAGGATGATTTTCGTCGGGATGCATTGCGTGGGTGTTTGGGCAAACTAAAAGAAAAAGAACATAAAATATTGCAAATGCGATATGAAATTGGCGGCAGTATCAAAAGTGTAGCCAACGAAATCGGGATAAGTGTCCATACTCTCTATAAATTACTGGGGAGATTACATGCGCAATTATTTGAGTGCATTAATCGTACAATTGCCCAAGAGGAAGAAGTTTAATGACTCCAGCAGAAAAGAAAAATTTATTTGAATTGCTGGAATTGCTCCGGGAAGATTTAATAACCGATCAGCAGTTCGAGATGCTGGATGAAATTCTGGCAGCGGATACGAATGCCCGGTTATTTTATGTACATTATGCTAAGATGTGTTCTGAGTTATATAATTTTCAGGAAGCAAAGGGTAATATTACCCTGGAGCATCTCACTGAAAAAATTGCTTCGACGGAAGATGATTTCATTGAAAATAATTTGCTTGCTGAAATTATATGTGAACATGATTTTGCTGACGAGGAATCCGAAGAAGATGATTGTGAACTTCAACAAAAACTCGCACGGGAAAGAATTCTGGGTTTAAGGAAAGATAATAATAATGCTTATCGTCGCAGCCGGTTGAAATTATCGGGTATTTCAAGATTTCTAGGTGCTATTGCCGCAATGCTTATTGTTGCGACCTGTCTGACTTTGATTGAAAGAAAAGCCGCAGAACCAATCATCCCGCGGCCAATTCAGGAAATTCCATTTGTAGCTACGATTACTGATGTTATTGACGCTCGGTGGGCCAATGGAAGCAATTATGCCATTGACAGTACATTGCGTCGAGGTCCAAAAACTCTCCAGTCTGGTTATGCTGAAATAACTTTAAATGATGGAGTTATGGTTGTCGTGGAAGGCCCTTGCGAATTTGAATTTGACAAATCAAATCATTTGGTTGTTTATTCAGGAAATATCACAGCTAATGTTCCACGTAAAGCTATAGGTTTTAAGGTTATTACGCCTTATGCCACCATTATGGATCTCGGTACAGAATTTGGCGTTAGTGTCAACAAAAATCATTATAGTGAAGTCCATGTATTTGATGGTGAAGTAAAGCTTTTTGCCGGAGAAGGTCAGCCAGAAGCTCAAGAGCAAATTATCCGTCAAGGCGGAGCTAAATATGTAAATGTTAATTCCACCCAGATTTCTGACGCCCAGTATCGAAATGATCTTTTTGCCCGACGCATTGTTTCTAAGGAAAGATTAGTCTGGCGAGGTGAAAAAATAGATTTGGCTGATGTTGTCGGGGGTGGCAATGGCTTTGGCACTGGTATGAAAAATTCTGGTATTGACCCTGGTACCGGTCATCATGTATCCAAAATCACTTATGCTGAAAGAAAAAATCAGGGTTTTGTAAAAGTCGGTAATTCTCCTTTTATCGATGGTTTGTTTGTCCCTGATGGCCAAAACTATTCTTGCGAAATAACTTCTACTGGATTATGCTTTACCAATTGCCCCGATACTTTAGGGGTTTGCTTTGCCGATTTAAATAATTGTAATATGATGTCAATAGGTTCCGATGACGATTCACAACAAATTGAACTTTTATTTAACAAACAAAGATTTAACTATCCATCAAGAACTTTGATTTCGATGCACGCCAATATTGGTGTGACATTTGACCTGGATGAATTTCGTAATATGCTTTCTGGTGCCAAGCTGGAAAGATTTAGCGCAGAAGCCGGTTTGTCTGAGTCTGCGATGCATGATGGCCAATTTTATATGACAGATGAAGACTTTGCTAATTCTGACCATGCAACAGCCAGCTTTTGGGTTTTGGTTGATGGCCAGCTAAGATTTCAGTCGCCAGATCAACATCCAAGGTCTGGAAGCAAAAAAGTTGATGTGAAATTAAAACCGGAAGATAGATTCTTAACTTTAATTGTAACTGATTCGGATATGGCTACTGGCAGAGCATGGGGGCTTTTTGCTATGCCAACCTTAGAATTTAAATAATATAATTACTCAAAAAGATTTTGTGAAATATATTGTAAAATATTTCACTTATGAATCTTGTTAATTTTCTTTTTTATGGAGGTGTTAAATGAAACACGTATTATTAACTTTGGTTATGTTGTTGGCAGTTGCTGTGGGTTCAGCAAATGCCGCGAGTATTGCAATGAATTTTGCCGAGAACGCTGGCAATCAGGGCTTTGTTGGTGGTGAACTTATCGGACCTACTAATATTGACAGTGCCAATTGGAACAGCAGTATTGACCGTGATAGCGGTTCTCTGGCAACAGGTGTGCTTTCTGATATGATTGATGATACTGGCACTGTAACTACTGCTGTTGTTAGTTATGCATCCAATAATGTTTGGTATAATGGTGACGGTATTGGCTCAGACCAGGCAAGACTTGCTGTTGGCTATCTTGATGACGGTGGCGGAAATAATACTTTCACAGTTTCCACTATTCCTTATGGTGTTTATGATGCCTATGTCCTGTTTACTTCAGATAATAATGGTGACTATTATTATAATGGTTTGACCATTAATGGCACTGATGTTCTTGGTGGCCAGCCATTTCCTGCCCATGGTCAGGTGACTGATGGAACCGGTTGGGTTCAATGTGATGGGACTGCTTATGGAAATTATGTGAAAGTTACCGGTTTAGTAGGAGATCTGGTTGTTACAACCGCTGGGCCTAGTGGTGGTAATCGTACACCTCTTACTGGTTTTGTTATTGTGCAAAACACCACACATTGTTATGGAGAATCGCCAACAGACGGTGAGCTTAAAGCATCAATTGAATCTGACCTTGCATGGACTGCTCCGCTTGATGCCAGCGAAAATGCAACGTTTAAAGTTTACTTTGATCCAAATGAAGGTCTTGTTGCAAGCAGAGATGCGAGCTGTGCAATTATCACTACAGTTAGTCAAGGCGCATTGGCTCTTGATACTTTAGAATTTGAAACAGATTATGCCTGGGCAGTTGATACAACTGATGGCAGCACTGAATATCCTGGTTATGTATGGACTTTCAAAACTGAACCTGCTGTACCAGAATTTATTACAGATATCGTTGGTGCGACTGTTGAAGCAGGCGAAGATGTAACTTTGACTTTTGAATCCAGAAATACAGTTCGCTGTGTATGGCTCAAAGATGGTCTTCAAATAGCGGACCTGACCGATCCTGAAGTTGGATTTGACCTGACTATTTCAGATATTACTCAAGCTGATGATGAAGGTGTTTATACCTGTAAGATTTACAATGGCGGATCACCTGCTGATGAAGCAATATCGAATAAAGCAATAGTTGCGGTTAAACGTCTTGTCGCCCGTCTTGATTTTGAAGGTAACTTAGAAGACAGCAGTCCGGTTGGCTCTTGGGATGGTCTCTTTGGCGATCCAAATATCAATGATGACCTGACTGCATTTGAATATGATGCTACTGATGCTATCTCTGGCAGTCAGTCAGCTATCTTTACTGGTGAAGCTTATATTACTATTCCAAATAGTCAAGATATGATAAACTTCTATCCACAGGGTTATACTATGACTTGCTGGGCAAAGATTGACAGACCTAATTGCGATGGTGGCTGGATACATTGTATTTCATTCATTACTAATTATGATGAAGAGGCTGGCACAATCAATGCTGGTGTTGGTGCTGGTTTGTACCATAATGCTAATGATGAAGGTACAGGCACCTATGGCACAATTACAAACTTTAGATCAGGTGGTTACCTGTATTCTGGTGCTTTGGCCCCTGAAGTTATATATGATGGTTGGGTATTGGTTGTGTCGATATTAGACCCTACAGATAATAAATTTAAATTTTACTACTTCACCGAACCAAATGGTGAAGATTATCCAACCAATATTGTAGCAGCTTCACAAGACGCAGGCGAACAACAATGGTCACAAACTCCTGTCTTGATCGGTGCTGAACGTGCCGGTTTATTAAACGATACGAATCCTGATGGAGAATACTATGGCATGGATGTCTATTATAATGAAGCATTCGTTGGTAAAATGGATGATGTGAGAATTTACAATTATGCACTAACCATGGATGATATTGCTCAAATGTATGCCGATGTTACAGGCCGCGATGTATGTACAGGCACTGTCGAAAATGACTTAAATGGTGACTGTATGGTTGATCTTCTCGATTTTGCTGATTTTGCAGCAACCTGGATGGATAATTTGATTATTGCCCCTGCAGTTAATTAATCGATTAGATTTAGTTTAGTTTTATGTAGATTTGGGACCTTGGCTTAATTGCCCGGGTCCCTTTTTTGTAATTAATAAGATATTTGTTATATAGATAATTGTTTTTACATAAAATTGTAATATTAATGCAAAAATTTATCTTGTTAAGGGATATATGTATGTCGGCTTTGGAATTAACTATATAAATAATATATTATATGGTTAAATTCAGGCCTGTTTATTTTCGATATTTATAATATGACAGAATTTTGCCGATAGCCACTCAACTAGCAAAGGAAGCAGAGGAAAATGATTCCAGTCAAATTTAAGCATATTTTCTTAGTTTTTATCTTATTATTATCCCAATTTTGCCAGGCAAAATGCCCAGATCAAGACTTAAATGATGATTGCCAGGTCGATGTCATGGATTTGGCGGTTTTTGTTGAGCATTGGCTCTTGAATAATAGTGCAGCTGATTTTGACGATAATGGCAGGGTAAACCTCGATGATTTCGCTTTATTCGAGAATTACTGGCTTGGTATCTATAGCCCACTGGTGATAAATGAGGTTTTAGCTTCCAATAATACCGTAGCTCAGGACCCTACAGGCCAATATAGTGATTATATTGAAATTTATAATCCATCTGGCCAGACAATCGATTTGGCGGGAATGTATCTTAGCGATAATGGTGACCTGCTCACTAAATGGCAGTTTCCTACAGATGACCCAGAAAAGACTGAGATAGCTCCTTTGAGTTTTATGCTTATATGGGCTAATTCAAATCTTATATTGCCAGAAGGGCAATTGTCTACGGTTAATGTCGCACTTAATGGCTTGGCAACTGCCAGCACTACAGACTATGATTGGCTACCTGAACAAGGTATTGATAACAATATTTCTACCGGATACCATTCTGTTGAAGCTGCTGATGATCATTGGTATGAAGTTGACCTACAAGGTGATTTTCAGTTAGATAGTATTGAGTTAGTCAATAGAAATGGGTTTCTGGCCCGATTAAATGGAGCTGTCATAAAAGTTCTTGATGCTTCCCGAACTGTAATCTTCACCAGTAATCCCGTATCGGATTCTCCTGATATTGTCATAGAAGATAACGATGGAGCTGGTTTTGAGAATGTAAGATATGTTCGCGTCGAGAAAACCGGTGAACAGGGCAATCCGCTTACCATTATGGAGCTAAGAGCTTTACAGCAATCATCAAATCCGACTCCTGGAGATTTGTGCGCAGATTTCAGCATTAAAGCTTCAGGAGATCAGGTTTATTTGGTTGATAATGATGGCATAACAATAATTGATGCAATTGAATTTGATAACCAGCAAACGGATATATCTTTGGGAAGAATCCCTGATGGCAGCGATAACTTGTCATTTATTAATCCTACGCCAGAATCAACAAATGCTAGTGCCTGGCTGGGCATAGTCGCAGATACTAAGTTCAGTCATGACAGGGGTTTTTATGATGCAGCTTTTGATTTAACTATCACAACGACAACTCCAGATGCAACGATTTATTATACTCTTGACAGTAGCACGCCAACGATCGCATCACTACAATATACCCAGCCAATTAATATCACCCAAACCACCTGTGTTCGGGCGATGGCAGTCAAGGAGGGCTTCCTTGCTACTAATGTTGATACACAAACTTATATTTTCTCCGAACAGGTTTTAACTCAGCCAACGAATCCACAAGGGTTTCCGGATTATTGGAAATCTATTGCCGCTGACTATGAAATGGATCCTGATATTGTAAATAATCCACTTTACAGCGAGCAGATGGATCAGGCCTTAAAAGCACTACCAGTTATGTCTATCGCAACCGATATGGGTAACCTGTTTGATTCTTCCTATGGGATTTATTCCAATTCAGGCTCTCATGCTTATGAACTTTCCGATGGCACGATGAGATTTGAAGTCCCAACATCTATTGAATATTTTAATGATACTTATAAATCAGATTTTCAGGTAAATTGTGGCTTGCGTATTCAGGGTGGTTATTTCCGTAGCCCCGGGGCATCAGAAAAACATTCATTTAGACTATTATTTAAAAATGAATATGGTCCGTCAAAATTAAATTTCCCATTGTTTGATTATGATAAAAATGCCACTGATGAATTTAATACCATTGTTTTGCGGGCTGGTGCTAATGATGGCTATGCGTGGAATTCTGGCATGTATGCTGCTCAGTATACCAAAGATGAATTTATTCGACGTTTACAGCTTGCCTCTGGCAATGCATCGCCACATGGGGTATTTGTTCATTTATATGTTAATGGCTTATATTGGGGATTGTTTAATGCTGTTGAAAGGCCCGATCATGAATTTGCTGCAAGTTATCATGGTGGCAACGCGGACTATTGGGATGCCTTCAAGCATAAAGATTTTGAACAGGTTAATGGCCAAAATACAAATGCCTTAAACCAAATGATCAGCTTATCCCAGCAGGCCTCAGGCAGTAATGAAGCTTATCAAAAACTGCAAGGCAAAAATCTTGACGGTTCGGCTAATCCAGACTATCCGGTTTATATGGACGTCGATAACTATATTGATTATATGTTGATGAATATATGGGGTGGTAACTGGGATTGGCCCTGGAACAATTATTGGTTAGGTCGTGACACTTCCGATGCCAGCACTGGCTTTAAGTTTTATTGTTGGGATGCTGAAGATGTTGTTCATTCGATACGCTCGCCATTAGATTATAATAAAACCGGTGGTCTTGGTGGTCAGGTTGGTCAAATGCATGTGAGTCTAAGCGGTAATACCGAATACAAAATGCGTTTTGCCGATCATGTCCAGAAAGATTTCTTTAATGATGGGATTTTAACTTCAGATTCTGTTAGAACGCTTTATCAGTATCTGACAGATATTATCGCAACCCCTATGTTGGCAGAATCCGCTCGCTGGGGCGATATGCACGCAGCTTCACCGGTAACGGTTGAATATTGGAAAAGCGAACGTGATTATATTCTTGATACTTATCTTGCTCAGCGAAGCGATATTGTCTTAGACCAGTTAAGAGCTGTTGGGCTTTATCCTAACCTGGATGCCCCTGAATTTAAGGTTAATGGTATCGCCCAGCATAGCGGTCAAGTCCCGGATAATTCACAATTGACTATGGACGCACCGGGTGGCACAGTTACTGTTGATGCTGAAATTACCGCTGAAGATGCCCCAGTTAAGGTTTTTTGCCCGCAGGATGACAATCTGGGCTTAAGCTGGACAGGGATTGATTTTGTCCCTGACCTGCAATGGACCTCTGGTGTTGGTGGCGTTGGTTATGAAAGGGGTTCGGGCTATGGCGATTGGATTGGCACCAATATTGACACTCCGATGACATTGACTAATTCTGCTTTTGTTCGCATCGAATTTAATATCGCATCGGGAGATGATATTGAAGAATTGAAATTGCACATTAGGTATGATGATGGATTCATTGCCTATATCAATGGCACTGAAGTTAAACGCAGCGGCAATATTATAAATAGCATTCCTGGCCAGGCTATTGCCGAAAATCATGAAGCCAATTCTGTGCCGGCAATGTTTGACATTTCTGCCTATATTGGAGAACTTGTAGTTGGTAAAAATGTATTAGCTGTCCATGGCATTAACGCTCATACGGGAAGCACTGATTTTATTATTCAGCCCTGGCTTATTGCCCGCGTACAAGCTAGCGGTATGATGTATTATTGTACCGATGGCTCGGATCCAAGACTGTTTGGCGGGGATATTAATCCTGATGCTATTGAATATGTCACAGCGATTGAAATGCCGTACAGTATGAATATTAAATCCAGAGCTTATGCCGATGGCTCCTGGTCTGCTTTGAATGAAGCTGGTTATTCTGTTGGTAGAATCTTACAGGACTTGCGTATTACTGAATTGATGTACAATCCTGCCGGTGATCCTAATGCTGAATATATTGAATTAATGAATAAAGGATCTGAGACGCTAAATCTCAATCTTGTTGAATTTACTGATGGCATTGATTTTGCTTTCGGTGATTATGAAATAGCCCCTGGTGGATTTGCTATTATTGTACGCAATCAACTGGCTTTCAATGCCGCTTATCCTGATTTTACCGGCGAGATTGCCGGTCAATATCAAGGCAGCCTCAATAATGCCGGGGAACGTATTGTATTGGTTGATGCTACTGGTAAAACTATCGTTGACTTTACTTTCAAAGACAGCTGGTTCGCTCCAACTGATGGCCAGGGCTTTAGCCTGACTTTACGTGATGTTAATACCAGTGCCGAGCTATGGTCTGAAAAATCCGCGTGGATGACCAGCACCATAATTGGTGGCACTCCTGGAACCGCTGATAATGGGCCTGAACCCGGTGATATTGTTATTAATGAAATTTTAGCCCATTCTGATCAGGAACCTACTGATTGGATTGAATTACATAACACTACCGACTCAGCTATAAATATTGGGCAATGGTATTTGAGTGATTCTGCTAGTAATTTACAAAAATATCAAATTGCTTCTAATACAATTATTCCAGCCAATGGCTATATTGTATTCACACAATCTGATCATTTCGGCAACCCATTAAATACCGGCAGCCTTGACCAATTCGCTTTAAGTGAAAATGGAGAAACTGTTTGTCTTTCATCTGGTGCCAATGATCAACTTACCGGTTTGCGTATTGAAGAAGAATTTGGAGCTTCTTTGCCGGATGTCTCAATAGGGAGGTATCAAAAATCAACAAACACGTTTAATTTTATCATGCTAGCTAACAAAACAGCAGGTGTTGCCAATTCTATGCCATTAGTTGGCCCTGTTGTCATTAGCGAAATTAATTATAATCCTTTGACTAATGGAGATGCTGAATATATTGAGCTAATTAATATCAGTTCGCAAACCGTAGATTTATATGATCTGGAAAGTAACTTAGGTTGGCAAATAACCGATAGCGGTGGCCTGGAATTTAATTTTCCGGCTAACACTACAATAGCTCCAAGTGAACGTATTATTGTAACCAGATCATTAGCTGAATTTAATGAAGCTTATACGGTTCCCGCCAATACGCAATTGTTTGAGTGGATTGATGGCAAGCTAAGTAATGGCGGTGAAAAAATCCAGCTTTCAATGCCTGGTGATATTGACCAGCAGCTTGTTCGTTATTGGATTCGTATTGACAGGGTGGTTTATGGCGATGGCAGCGATGGGCTGTGGCCCACCGAGCCCGATGGTGCAGGTAAAACCCTTTGCCGTATAGATAATTCATTATATGGCAATGATCCGACGAATTGGGAGGCATTAGATCCTTCACCCGGTTTATAAAAAACATATTGTTAAATACAAGGCCAGCGATTGTTAATTGATCGCTGGTTTTTTTGTATGAGGCAATGGGCTTACCACTGAAGTGTTAAATGAAGCAAGTTTTTTATTATTCTGTATTGACATTAATATTATTAGTGTTAAATTATATTCATAATGAAAACATGAGGTTCATATATGAATAATTACATCGTCCCCAATTTAAGTAAAGCCTGCCAGATATTGAGATTAATCGCTTCACGCGGTGGTATTTCAGCCGTTGACATTGAAAAAGAAGTTAAAATGTCACGTACAACTGTATTCAGGATTTTGAAAACATTTACCCATGAAGGATTTGTGCAGAAAAATGGGACATTGTTTTATGTAGGTGCAGAGTTGCTTAGTCTTGGCGCTGTGGCATTGGGTTCTGTTAATGTTCGTGAATATGCCGTACCTATTTTGCAAGAATTGGCTGTGGCCACTGGCGAAACCGCTCATCTGGCTATTCCCAATGGCTATCAGTCATTAATTCTTGAAGTTTGTGATAGTCCAAATCCTGCCCGGGTTACATCCAGAACCGGGACACTGGTTTCGATGCATTGTTCTTCGACGGGTAAAGTTTTTCTTGCCAATATTTTTGGTGATAAAATCCCAGACATTATTAATTCATTATCTCTGGACAAACAAACAGAGCATACTCTTTGTACTCTTGAAGAAATCGAAACTGAAAACAAAAAAATTCGTAGCTTGGGATATGCCATTGATGATGAAGAATTTCATCTTGGTATTAGATGTCTTGCCGCACCTGTTTATGACAGCAGGTCACAGGTGGTGGCGTCTATTGGGATCACAGCTACCACAACGAGTTTTCCAAAAGAAAAAATTGATCAAATTGCAGTTATTGTAAAGGCTGCCGCAAATAAATTATCTAAATCTATGGGTGCATAGAAATCGAGGGAAAATATGAAATCGATTAAAAGACATTTATTCTTATTGTTAATTATTGTTTTATCTTTGGCAATTAACGCAGCTAAAGCAGAATCAACCAAAGCCATGCCGGGTGAATCTTATTATGAGGTTACCGATGATGGGGCGTGGTGCTGGTTTGGCGACCCACGGGCAGTTTTTTATCAGGGTAAGCACAAAAAAACTTATTCCGGTTGGGTGAATAAAAGTGGTGATATTCAGGTTGGCTCTTATGACCATGACAGCCAGGAGATGCATATTACTACCCTTCACGCTAAATATCAAAGAGACGATCACGATGATCCCGCGATACATTTTATGCCCGATGGTAGATTGATGATTTTCTACAGCCAACATGGCGGTCCAGACATGAAAATGCGGATATCAAAAAAACCGGAGGATATTTCTGAATTTGATACCGAAAAAAACATGCCGTTTGACCGTGCTCGTTTTGGTATCTGCTATCCTAATCCGCAAAGGCTTTCCGATGAAAATGGTCGTATTTATATGTTTTGGCGAGGTATTGACTGGAATCCGACATTTTCATTTACCGATGATAATGGCAAAATTTGGGCTAAAAATCAAAAACTTGTCAATAGCCCCAATGCCCGTCCATATACAAAAGTAGATGGTAATGGCAAAGACAAAATCGGTATAGCATTTACTGATGGCCATCCACGTAATGAAGCTAAAAACAGTATTTTCTATATGCAATATAAAGCTGGGGCGCTGTATAAAGCTGATGGTAGCAAAATTGCCGATTTAAAAGATTGCCCGATCGAACGTCGTCAGGCTGATGTTGTATATGATGGTACAAAAACTAATGTCCGTGCCTGGATATGGGATGTTGCCCATGATGAGCAAGGCTATCCTGTACTGGTCTATGCTGTTCTGCCTGCTGAGAACGACCATCGTTATTATTATTCACGCTGGGATGGGGGAAAATGGAACACAACCGAACTCTACAAAGCAGGTAAGTGGTTCCCCAAAACTCCTCAAGGCAAACGTGAACCAGAGCCTCATTATTCCGGTGGCATTATTTTAGACCATGATAATCCTTCGATTGTTTATCTTTCTCGTCCGGTTAATGATGTTTTCGAAATAGAAAAATGGACTACCGCCGATAATGGCAAAACCTGGGATTCCCAGGCGATTACTGCTAATTCTAAAAATGATAATGTCCGGCCATTTGCTATCAGGAATCATCCTGCCAAAGGCCCGACGGTCATGTGGATGAACAATAATCATTATCAGCATTATATGACTTTTGATTCTTCAATTAAGATGGATATGCCTGCCAAATCTCTTAGCACTGCAATCGATCAAAAAGCTATTATCAAAGCCATGACTAAAGTTGCTGACTGGCAGATTGAAAATCCCGGTAATCACAATCCCAGAGATTGGACCTGGGGGGCATTGCTTGCTGGTATGAGTGCCTGGTCAAATATGGCACCAGAGGCAAAATACACCAACTGGCTGTATGAGCTGGGTGATAAGGGTAAATGGCAGCTTTACAATCGTAAATATCACGCAGATGACCATACCGTTGGCCAGATGTACTTGGAAATGTATGCTCGTTTCAAAGAAAATAAAATGCTTGCACCAACGCAAAAGGGTATGGACTATGTTTTAGCTAATCCTTCCAAAGCTTTACTGAAGGTTGGCTCCAGCGGTTCTTTTGATAGATGGTGCTGGTGTGACGCTCTGTTTATGGCTCCACCTACCCTGGCAAAATTGGCATCGGCTACTGGTGATAAAAAATATCTTGATTTCATGGATAAGGAATGGTGGTATACTACTGATTATCTCTATGACACTGAAGAACATCTTTATTTCCGTGACAGCAGATATTTTGACAAAAAAGAAGCTAATGGCAGAAAAGTATTTTGGGGTCGTGGTAATGGCTGGGTTTTTGGCGGTCTGGCCAGAGTTCTGGATTGTATGCCTGAAGATTACCCAACTCGTCCTAAATATATAAAACTGTATAAAGAGATGGCTTCTACAATTGCTTCATTACAGCAAAGTGATGGCCTATGGCGAGCCAGCATGCTTGACCCGGATAGTTATCCCAACCCGGAAACTTCAAGCAGTGGCTTTTTCTGTTATGGTCTTGCCTGGGGTATCAATCGTGGTCTTCTTGACACCGAAACTTATATGCCTGTTGTCGATAAAGCCTGGGCCGGATTAGTTAAATCTATTCATCCTAATGGTATGTTGGGCTGGGTGCAACCTATTGGTCAGGACCCAAAGAAAGTTACCTTTGACATGACCGAAGTCTATGGAGTTGGTGCTTTTCTGTTGGCTGGTAGTGAAGTTCATAAAATTGCCGCAACTTCAGCTCAGGGTATTTTAGTAAAAGTTGCTAATCCAATCGCTACTTTCCGGGCAAACGAAACCATTGAATTGGACTATAATAATCTTATTCGTAAAAATCCGACATTAGCTAATGGCATCGCTGTTTTTAACTATGACGGCAATGATTTTGTTGTTACTCAAATGCTTGATGAAAACAGTGATGGCAAGGCTGATAAATTACTGTTTCAGGCAGATTTTGCTCCGGGCGAAATAAAACTATTTAGCATCATAGCAGTTAATTCAAGTTTTAACCAACCGAAATCTCAATACACCACCTTTGGTCGTTTTGTTCCAGAGCGCATGGATGATTTTGCCTGGGAAAATGACCGTATTGCTTTCCGCATGTATGGCCCGGCTCTCCAGGCTACTGGTGAAATAAGCTCTGGCGTTGATGTCTGGTCTAAGTCTGTTCGTTTCCCGGTTATTAATGACTGGTATAAAAAAGCGGACTATCATCGAGATCATGGCCAGGGCCTTGATGGTTACAAAGTCGGGCCCACTTGCGGCGCTGGTGGCATAGCTATATTCAAAGACGACAAGCTTCAGTATTCCAAAAATTTCACTAGCTGGAAGATTCTCGCCAATGGCCCGATTCGCACTATGTTTGAATTGACCTATGCTCCATGGAATGTTGGGGATATTACTGTCAATGAAACTAAACGTATATCACTGGACCTTGGTTCTAATTTTAATAAGTTCCAGAGTACATTTGTAACCGATGCGGCCAGCCTACCTATAGCTGTTGGCATTGTCAAACGCAAAGATGCCGGCACCAGTATCTATAATAATGAACAAAACTGGATGGGTTATTGGGAGCCAACTAATGCCAATAATGGTACAACAGGCGTGGCAGTCATTATGGCTAAAGGCCAGAATGCCAAATTCACTCAGGTTGATGGCCATCTGCTTTTGTTAAATAATGTTACCACCAAAAGCATTAATTATTATACTGGTGCCTGTTGGGATAAATCCGAAGATTTTGACACCGCCAGCGACTGGTATGACTATATCGTAAGCTTTAGTCAAAGGGTTGCCAATCCATTGAAAGTAAGTATAAATTAGGCATCAATGGGCTTTGCTCATGCTGTCATAATTATAAAGATCACATTTATACCCAGCTTTGAGCTGGAAAGGATATTATTATGGAAGTTAGATATTCAGCTGACCCGGTCAGATTTGCCCGGATGACAACTGATGAAGTTAGAAAAGATTTTTTAATTGATACCTTATTTGTTCAAGATGAAATCACGATGGTATATTCAGATATTGATCGCGCTATTGTTGGTTCAGCAGTCCCACAGGCAAAACCGCTGATATTAGCATCAGCTGATGAGCTAAGGGCAGAATATTTCTGCCAGCGTCGCGAGCTTGGCGTGCTAAATATTGGTGGAAGTGGCACTGTTGATGTTGATGGTACCTCTTTTGAAATGGCCGATGGTGATGGTATGTACATCGGCATGGGCAGTAAATCCATCAAATTTGCCAGTAATGAAGCTTCAAGCCCCGCCAAGTTTTACCTGCTTAGTTACCCCGCTCATCAGAGCTACCCAACCGCTCAGGCAAAAAAGGCTGATGCTGCTGCGGTTACTCTGGGAAGTGTTGAAGCATCAAATAAACGTACAATCTATAAATACATCCATCCCGATGGCATCAAAAGCTGTCAACTTGTCATGGGTTTTACTGAATTACAACCAGGCTGTGTATGGAACACCATGCCAGCTCATACTCATGAACGAAGAATGGAAGTTTATTTGTACTTTGGTATGGATGCCGATACCCGCCTGTTCCATCTGATGGGCCAGCCCCAAGAAACCCGCCACATTGTGGTAGCTAACCAGCAGGCGGTTATTTCGCCCAGCTGGTCAATTCATTCAGGTGTGGGCACCGGAGCTTATACTTTCTGTTGGGGCATGGGTGGCGAAAATCAGGCTTTTGACGACATGGATCATGTCGGGATAGGAGACTTAAAATAATGACTGATAATATATTAAATAGTTTTAAATTAGATGGCAAAGTCGCTATTGTTACCGGTGCTGCTCGAGGTCTGGGCCAGGGCATTGCACTTGGTTTAGCTCAAGCTGGTGCCGATATCGCAGCTGTCGATATTCTCGATACCGCCGAAACCCAAAAACTGGTACAGGCTCTGGGACGCAAGTGTATCACTATTGAAGCTGACCTTAGTTCTTCTGATTGTATTAATGGCATAATTACCCAAACTACCGAAAAATTAGGTTCAATTGATATTCTGATAAATAACGCTGGCATTATTCGTCGGGCACCTATTGTCGATTTCACTGAAAAAGACTGGGACGATGTAATGAATATCAATATCCGTACCTTGTTCTTTTTGAGTCAGGCGGTCGCCAAAGTTTTCATCAAGCAGGGTAATGGCGGCAAAATTATCAATACTGCCAGTATGCTCAGCTTTCAGGGGGGCATTCTGGTTCCATCATATACCGCCTCAAAAAGTGCGGTTATGGGCCTGACCCGCTTGTTAGCCAACGAATTGGCACCCCATGGTATCAATGTCAATGCCATCGCACCGGGCTATATGGCTACTGACAACACTGCACCATTGAGAGCTGACAAAGATCGCAATGCCGCAATTCTGGCCCGCATACCAGCAGGTCGCTGGGGCAATCCCGAAGACCTCCAAGGCGCGGTGGTCTTTCTTGCATCCAAAGCTGCTGACTATGTTCAGGGTTATACCATAGCCGTCGATGGTGGCTGGCTGGCCCGATAATTGTCAGCTTTGTTAGATTTATATGTTAAATTTATCACAGGCTAAGCAGTTTAATCACTGTTTAGCCTGTTTTTTTGTGATTTTAGCTGAAATATGTAAAAAAAACCATTTTCTTTTCTAAAATATCACATAGCATTCGATTTCAAAGTAGATATCCAGTAATAAAGGTTTCAATTATCTCTGATGGAATAAATAGTAATGAATGCAGATTCAAACAATAATGCCACCAATAACTTAAGGACCGAGCAGTTTATCAAGCTTCTTAGCCTTAATAATGGCCGTATTTATGCTTTTATTCTCTCTTTGGTTTCTAATTGGTCTGATGCGGACAATATTCTACAGGAAACGACCACTACGATGTGGCGTAATTTTGACAGGTTTGAAATTGGCACTGATTTTGCTGCTTGGGCTGTCCGAATCGCCCACTATAAAGTTCTGGATTTCCGCAGGAATCAATATCGCCAGCGTTTGCAATTCAATAATGATTTAATCGAAAATATTGAAGGCGGCGCGATTCTAATGTCTGACCAGCTTAATCAGCGTTTGCATGCTTTACAGCTTTGTAAGGGCAAATTAAGTCAGCAGGAACAACAGGTTATCGAACTTCGCTATGAAGATGATGCTAGTACCAAAGAAATCTCCCAGCAGACAGGGCGCAGCGTCCACAGTCTTTATAAAGACCTGGCTCGAATTCATAATAAACTGAAATTCTGCATGAATAAAACCCTCAAAAGCCAAAATGAGGGAGTGAATGATCAATCAAACTGTCAGCCTTCTTCAAATTTGAATCCAGCTACCGAGCTTAAATTAACTGAAATGATTTTGGAATTGCTGGATGGTGAAATTAGCGATGATAAATTTGATATTTTAACAGAAATGTTAATCGCAGACCAAAACGCATTACATCATTATGTCGAGTCGATGGTGGTATGTGCTTCTTTCCGATTGCAGAGTCCTTTGTCAGCTAATATTGAGAATAATGTGATTTTGCAGCCATGCAATGCTGAAGGTTGGACAGAGGTGCTGGAAGAAGATCTACTAAGAGCAGAACAGCTAGCTGCTCAAAAAGCTGCTGAGCAGGCTCAACAACTGGAATTGTTGGCTCAAAAACGTTTGGCATTCAAAAAAGCGCAAGAACATATACCAGAAGGTTCAAAAGTTTCTCTCTATACAACTGCCGGAGCTATCGCTGCTATTATAACCTTGATAATTATACTTAATGTCTGGCTTAATCCGCCAATGCCAGAATTCCCTATCGCAACTTTAAGTGAAACTATTGCTGCTCAATGGGAAGGTGAAATTAATTATCAGCCAGGCCAAAAACTTTTCCACAGAACGATGAAGTTAAGTCAGGGTTTCGCGAAAATCCAAATGAATGATGGTGCTGTGGTTTTGATTGAAGCTCCCGCAAAATTTGAATTAAGAGGTCCCGACGAAGTTTTTCTCTTCAATGGCAAACTTACCGCTCAAATAAATGAAGTCGCTCGCGGCTTTGTTGTTCTTACTCAGAACATGAAACTTATCGATTATGGCACCGAATTTGGCGTAGAAGTTGATGATAACAATAATTCAATTGTGCATATGACCCAGGGTAGTGCTTCTTTGATAGCTGGGCTTTCAAACCAAAAGAAGGACTCCCACATGCTCTTGGCAAATGAAGCAATTGAAGTTGACAGTGCCAGTTCTACTTTAATAGAAATTCCTTTTGACGGCAATAAATTTGTCAGACATATTGATTCAGATAAAAATATGGTTTGGCGGGGTAATGATTTATGCTTAGCTGATATTGTTGCCGGTGGCAAAGGCATGGGAAATAAACGTGGAAACTATGGTATCGATCCAATTTCTGGTAAAGTTTTAGCTAAAGTTAATTTTGGCGAAAGAATGACACAGGGTGAATATGCTCTGGTTAATGAACTTGAAATGATAGATGGTGTTTTTGTTCCTGATGCCAGTTATGGCCCGGTTGTGATCAATTCATCTGGTGCTGTTTTTGAAGATTGCCCCGATACAGATGGCCAATACTGGACTCAAATCGTAAGCGTTGATAAATTTACCTGGAATATGCCTGGTACTTATCAGCAAACTCGTAAAAGTAATATTTTTGGTGATAATGAAAATCCGGTTATTTCAATGCATGCCAATCTTGGCATTACTTTTGACCTTCAAGCTATAAGAATAGAATTCCCAGGGATAAAAATCAAAAACTTTAAGTCTCTTTGCGGTCTTTCTGATGCCCCTTTGTCAGGTCTTGCCGGTCCAAGTAAGGCCAGAGTCTGGCTGCTGGTTGATGGTAAGGTGCGTTTAGATAGCGGTGAGCTGTCCATGTTGGATGATCTGGCAGAACTCGGTTTTGAACTTAGTGATACTGATCGTTTTTTAACTGTTATAGTTACCGATGCCAATGATAATTTATATGATTCGAAAACCAATAATGGCGACTGGATGATGCTGGTAAAACCAAGATTAGAAGTTAGTTATGATTTTTAATCTTAGTTGTTTTTGAAAATTTGTTTAAAAAACTATTGTATTAAATTAGAAGTTAAAAGTTTTATTTCAAAGTATAATAAATTCGTAAATCGAATATGGGGTAATCTGTTAAAAACCCCTAATACACTAATTGTCTGAGGAGACGAAAATGAAGAAGATTATGAAAAATGTTTTGTTGTCAATGTTGGTTGTTTGGGGTATTGCAAGCCTTTCGAGTGCCGGTTTGATTGCCCATTATCAAATGGACGAAGCTACTGGCCCATTAATCGATGTTGTTGGTGGCCAGATTGCTGCCGAGGTTGGTTCTGGGCATAATTATGGAGTTGTCCGTGCTGGTGGCAATGCTGTTGCCTTGGAAGGCAATGGCGCCTGGCAACTTAGCCTCGCAGAATCTACTGAACTTAATACTCTAACTAATAATTTTACTGTGTCTTCCTGGATATATTGGGACAGCTCAGTTGTAAAATCAGGTTTGAATTCAAATATGATTAGAATTATTGGTGATGACAATCCCTGGGATGCTGATTGCTGGAGTTTCGGTATAACTGATGCCGGTGGTTTATTATTTACAAAAAATGGTGTTGTTGATGCTTACTCTGCAGTCAAACCAATAGTTAAAGACCAATGGATGCTTTTAACAACTGTGGTATCAAATACCGCTGGAATTGAATATTACATTGATGGTGATCTGGTTGAAACTAACAACAATACAACTGATTGTTTTGTTTCAGGAACTCATCCAGGTTGGTTCAGTGGAGATGAATATGATGATTTCTTTGCCCTTGGTCGAGCCAATGGTGATGGTGAAGAACAATGGTTCTCAGGTGCTTTTGATGATGTCCGTATATATGATAATGTTTTAAGTGCATCTGATGTCGCTGATCTTTATGCAACAACTGTGCCAGAACCAGCAACAATGCTGCTACTAAGTATAGGTGGTCTTGCAGCTATAAGACGTCGTAAATAATTAAGTACATCGTCAGCTTACAATGTATGAGCTGACGTTTTTTATTATATCAGTCACTAATAGGGTTAATGACTGTTACAGAAAACTTTTTTTTGATGAGGTGTAAAATGAAAAAAACAATGTTATGTTTGTTTGCTATGTTGCTTGGTATGGCCAGCTTTGCTTCTGCTGGTTTGATTGTCCATTATGATATGGATGAAACCGCTGGTCCTCTTACTGATAATGTTGGCGGCCAGACTGCTGTTGAAGAAGCAACAGGCCATGTATATCAGGCTGAAGGTATGATTGACAAAGCTGTTGGTTTAACAGACAATGCTTCCTGGAGATTAAGTGTCGCAGATTCTGCAGAAGTTAACTCCCTTACTAATAATTTTACCATTTCTGCCTGGATATACTGGGACAGCTCAATAGAAAAGACTGGGTTGAATGCTAATATGCTACGTATCTTTGGTGATGATGAAGCCTGGAATGGTGATTGCTGGAGTTTTGGCGTAACTAGTGCCTCTGGTTTCCTTTTTACTAAAAATGGTGTTGCTGATTGCTACAGTGCAGCTAAACCTGTTACTCAAGATCAATGGCTACATGTCGCCGCTGTTGTTTCAAGTGCTACCGGAGTGGAATATTATCTCAATGGTGCATTAGTTGAGACATATAACAACACAACTAACTGTAAACCTTCTACAGCTGCTTTGTTTGGTATTGGTCGTGCCAATGGCAATGGCGAAGCGCAGTGGTTCCCCGGCAATATTGATGACTTGCGGGTTTATGATAATGTTTTAACTGCCGAAGATGTCGAAGATCTCTATACCGCAGGTTTAACCAGGGCTACGGTTGTGGCTCCGACTCCAGGTCAGGAATTGGTTTCTCTTACTCCAACTCTAAGCTGGACTGGTCCTGCTGCTTATATCGCTACAGCTTATGATGTTTCCTACAGTACCGATCCCAATATGGATGATGCTGTTACAACCGTCACTGGTTTAACTGAAACCCAATATCCAATAACCACAGCTTTTGAAAATGATACTGTTTACTATTGGCGTGTGGATGCCTGGGACAATGCTACAAAGTACACCGGGTTCAAATCATCTTTCAGAACGGTTCCGGCTAATCCGGTTATCGAAACCCAGCCTGTTACCGATGTTGTCGCAGCTGGCGCTACTGCCACATTAAGTGTTGTCGGTCTCAATATCGATGAATATCAATGGTATTTCAATGATGAAATCATGGTCGGTGAAACCGAAGCTACTTTAACAATTGAAAATGCTCAACTGGCAAATGAAGGCGAATATAAATGTTTTGTCAAGAATCCTATTGATGAATTCTTTTCAGAAGTCGCATTGGTCTTAATCGAACGTCAAGTGGCTCATTGGGCTTTAGATGGCGACCTGACCGATACTCTGGGCATTTATGATGCTGCCGCCGGCGGGCCATTGACCTTTGAACCTGCTAAAGTTGATGATGGTGTTACTTTAACCGGAGTTGCTGATCCTAATAATATCATCGCGGTTGATTATAGTGAGGTATTAAACACCAATAGCTTTGCGGTATCTGTATGGGCTAAGGTAACTGGCGGCTCAGGCCATCGTGCTGTTGTTTCCAATCGTAATGCCCCCGCCGGTGTTTATCCTGCCGGGTTTATTATCTATATTATGCCTGATAATAAAGTGTCATTCTGGCTGGGCAGCAATGCTGGCTGGTTTGGTTTTACCGGTCCTGTCATTGAAAATGATCAATGGAATATGTTTACCGCCACTTATGATGAGCAAACCAAAGAAGGCAAGCTTTATGTTAATGGCGTAGTGGCTTATGCCGGCAAATTAGGTGACAACTATTTCTATCAAACCAATACTGTCAATGAATTGAGAATCGGATCCGGTGAAAATGAAACCGAAGCCGGCAATTTCTTCTTTACAGGCCAGATTGATGATGTACAAATGTGGGATTATGCCATCGATAAAGATATGGTAGGCCAGATGTATGCTGATATCACCGGCGAAACTATCTGTACTGGTCCTGTAGAATTTGATTCAACCGGTCCAGAAGGTGTTCCTGACTGTGTTGTTGATATTTATGACTTTGCCGCCTTTGCCAATAACTGGCTGGCAGATAATATCATCACACCTGCTAATTAATTTACTTTTACTTAGAATCCATCCGGCCTCTGAGCTGTATTCAGAGGCCGGATATTAATTATTTAACCGTTCTGACTTTTTATGGAAATTAGAGAGATGAAGATCAAAACTAAAGCCTTTACGCTTATCGAACTATTAGTGGTTATTTCAATCATTGCCTTACTGGTCAGCATCTTAATGCCAGCTTTGAGCAAGGCCCGCAAAAGTGCCCGGGCCACCGTTTGTCTTTCCAATGTCAAGCAATGGGCTACAGTTTATCAATTATATGCCGCTGACTATGATTATAAGCTTCCTGCATACAAAGGCGGTACTCATGAAACCACGTTTATGTATGATTTAAAGAAATATTATTCCAATATAGATGAGCTGAAGTTTTGTCCAGATGCCAAAGCCATCAGCAATGTCATCAATGGTCATAATACAGGCAATTGGGGCGATACCAATAAGGCCTGGTCAATTGATGTAGAGAAAGTTGAATGGATGGAAGATGATGCTTTTGCCTTTGGCAGTTATGCTGAAAATACCATGATCAGGAAAACCTCTTTTAGAACTAATGAGTGTTATGGCAAATTCACCGCTAAAAACGCTAATGATATCCCCATGCTGATGGATGGCCGCTGGAATAACCTTATCCCTAATAGTCCCGCAAATGGACATACAGATCCAACTAATACTGCCGCATTGAAAAACTCTATAGAACGATTTGCTGTTCAAAATTCAGCTACTCAAGCCTGGGGTTATATTGATAATGTCTGTATGAAACGCCATGGCGAAGGAATCAATATTTGTTTCATGGATAGCTCGGCCCGTCGGATCAATGCCGATGAACTGTGGACCCTCCGCTGGTATAAAAACCACAAGAGAATCGAAGCTAATGAAATTGATTTGTCCTGGATGAAGCCGCAATAGCTTATATAAGTTAACAGTGAACAGTGAAAAGTGAACAGTTGCGGAATCGCTGCGCGATTTTATTTTAAATAGATGTGGGCCGCAGGCGACCACCGCAACTATTATGCTTAGCATATCTACGAGATACTATTAGTTTTCATTGCTGACATTCTTGTCGATGAACCCCGCCATCTCAGAGGCGGGCTGCCGCCTTGCAGGTCTGATAGACTCCAAACCAGACTTAAAAGACTCTCTTTGATGCCAGTTATGTTTCATTGGAGGTCTTAAATACTCTATTTGAGGCTTAAAAGACTCTGTTTCAGGCCTTAAATGCTCTTCTTAAGACATGGAATGCTCCATTTGAGACATGGAATGCTCTTCTTGATGTCTGGAATGCTCCATTTGAAGTCTAATATTTGATGTTTTAGAGCTGAAATATCGTTAACCGGACCTTAAATGCTCTACCCGAGGCTTCAAATGCTCTGTTTGAGGCATCAAATGGACTATTCCGGACGTCAAATGCTCTATCCCAGACTTAAAAGACTCTTCTTGAGACCTCGAATGCTCTATCCCAGACGTGGAATGCTCCATTCCAGACGTCAAATAGAGCATTCGAAGTCTTATAACCCTTATAATAAATCGCCCGATAACCATATGACCCCTTTATCAGTATCACCAAGGGCTTTTTTATAAGATTTGAGGTTATATGGACGGAAAACAAGAAGAGATTAGTCACGCAAAGGCGCAAAGACGCTAAGGAATTATAAGAGATTAGTCACGGATTGACGCCGATTTAAACGGATTTACACGGATTCAGAAGCATTTTAACTTATGCCTTTTGCCTTCTCCAAAGAATATTTAACCACAGACTGGCATAGCCAGCTTTACAAAACCACGAGCTCGCGAAGAAGAAATTAAGGCTGATATTGCTGTTATCTATTGATAATTTTCATAGTACAGGTTAATATTAATGGATAGTGAATAAACTGTGCTATTTAACCTGCCCGTATCAATCAGATTGGAGTTTATTTTTATGAGACTATGGCTGACTTTATCTTTTATCGCTTTGACATTTTTGGTGCCGGGCTGTGGTGATGATTCTGCCGGGACTAAAACCCCAGCAGCGACAGCAAAATATGAGCAGGTCAAAGCCAATGCCGATAAAGCAGAAGCCGCCTTAGATTATGAGCAGGCTATTAAAATCTATCAGGAAGTTCTGGAAGGAAGTTCTGATGTGGATAAGGAATATGAAGCCGAATATCTCAATAACCTTGGCATGCTATATTGTCAGCTGACCCAATACGATAAAGCCGAGCTGCTGTATTTACGGGCTTTGACCATTGATGAGAAATCTTTTGGTAAGGATCATCCCAATGTCGCCACCCGCTGCAATAATCTGGCCGAGTTATACCGTGCTACCAATCGCTTGGGAGGAGCCGAACCGCTGATGTTACGGGCTTTGGCCATTGACGAGAAATCTTTTGGTAAGGATCATCCCAATGTCGCTATCCGCTGTGATAATCTGGCCGAGTTGTACTGTGCTACCAATCGCTTGGGTGAAGCCGAACAGCTGATGTTACGGGCTTTGGCCATTGATGAAAAATCTTTTGGTAAGGATCATCCCAATGTCGCCATCCGCTGTAATAATCTGGCCTTGCTGTACCGCGGGACCAATCGCTCAAACGAGGCCAAGCCACTATCCCAGCGGACTTTGGCTATAAATGAAAAGAATTTGGGTAAGGATCACCCCAAGGTTGCCAGAGACTGTCTTATTCTGGCCGGATATTACAGCGTTTTTAATCCTGAAGCTGAACGGCTTACGTTGCGAGCTTTGGACATTTATGAGAAGTCTTTAGGTAAAGAGCACCCCATGGTTGCTGTCTCTTGCAATAATCTAGCCGGGTTGTACCGTGCTACCAATCGCTTGGGTGAAGCCGAACCGCTGATGTTGCGAGCTTTGGCTATTGATGAAAAAGCTTTTGGTAAGGATCATAACAATGTCGCTAAAGACTGCTATAATTTGGCCAAATTGTACATGACAACCAATCGCCTAGGTCAGGCAGAACCTTTGTATAGAAAGGCATTAGCAATCTGTGAAAAAGAACCGAGTCAGGATCATCAAAATTTAGCCACGCTCTTATCCAATTTGGCCCTACTTTATTGTGAAATGGATCTATATGATAAAGCCGAACCGCTGTATTTACGGGTTTTGGCCATTGACGAGAAATTTTTTGGTAAAGATCATCCCAAAATTGCCGCCGACTGTAATAATCTAGCCGAATTATACATGGCAACTAATCGCTTAAGCCAAGCCAAACCTTTAGTCCTGCGGGGTTTGGCCATTAATGAGCAATATTTGCGTAAAGATCACCCTGATGTCGCCAGAGACTGTTATAATCTGGCCTTGTTGTACAGGGAAACCGGGCGTTTGGATAAGGCTGGGCCTTTGTATGAGCGTGCTATAGAGATATATCAGAAGTTTAAGCGCTCGACCGGACATTTCCATCCTCATTGGCAAAACATTGTTGACAGTTATGGTGATTATTTATTGCAAACCGGCTTAAGTGAAGATCAGGCCGATGCCAAATTAAAAGAAATCGCCCCGGAACTGTTTCAGTGACAGATAATGGCAAACTACCAAATATGCCCGCTATATCTGTTTGAAGAAGGCAAAAGGCGTTTTGAAGAAGGCAAAAGGCATAAGGCAAAAGGCATAAGTTTTAAAAATCCTGTTGATCCTGTTAAAAGTGAGCCGTGCGCTTAGCATATTGGGCTGTGCGCTTAGCACATTGAGCTGTGCGCTTAGCATATTGAGCCGTGCGCTTAGCACCCTGTCCAAAAAAACATTGAATTGGCGATAATCCGTTTAAATCAGCGTAGATTTGCGACTAATTCTCTTATATTTCCTTTGCGACTTTGCCTGTTTCGCCGCGGGAGTAGCACCTTTGCGTGACAAATCTTCTTGTCAGGTGTTTCCGGCAGCTAGCGATAGCCGGGATGCTCCATTTGACTGAAATGTTAGAAAGGTCAATAGAATTTTCAGGGCCATAGTGGTAAAACCTTTGCTTTTGCACCGTCCCAGGGTATAATTTACTACTGATATATTCCATGTTAGGATGGCTTTTATCAGTTTTTACCCGGTGGTATAGAATATAAATCTCAGTATCACAAGATTTTATACTATCTGGCAAGGGCTGATTTCGATGTCGGCTAACTGGCAGCTCTGAGAAGATGGTTTTTTTGCATAAAATTTGACTTTTGGCGTGGCCAGCCAAGTTTATAACCAAAGGGGTATGATTTTATCTGGCAGAATCGGTGGTAATGCCTTGCCGGATTTAAACTTCTAAACCAGCAAAATGGGCAAATACAATTTTTATCAAGTATATAAGGGGTTAAAAAAATGAGATTATATTATTTTATTATTGTTATGAGTCTGTCGGTACTCTTATGTCATGGTGAGACTTTGTATGTATCCCCGCAAGGTAATGATAACTGGTCGGGGAAATTGCCATTAGCCAATGCCAATAAAACTGATGGGCCGAAAGCTTCGATTATTGGGGCCCGGGATCAGATACGTCACTTGAAAAAAGCTGGCCAGCTCACCGAAGCGGTGACCGTATATATCGCTGATGGAGAATATCGTCTGGTTGAACCAATTGTATTTACTAATGCCGACAGCGGCACGGAGGAATTCCCTGTTACATATATGGCCCGGCAGGGGGCTGATTGTGTGTTTAGCGGGGGAGTTGAGATAGCCGGTTTCAAACCAACCGATGATGGTTTATGGGTGGCGCAGGTGCCTGTGGGGGTTAAGAAGTTTGAACAGTTGTATGTTAATGGCCAGAGAGCGATGTTGGCCAGAGAGCCAGATGCTTCATTTTTCCAGATGCAGGAGGTTGCCGAAACAATTCACTCCAAAGGTGACGGCCGGCGGCCAGAAAAGGCTACTCAGATAATAACTATAGCTCCTGAAGAATTGAGGCAGATAGCTGATTTGCCCAGAGAACAATTAAATGAGGTCAATATGGTGGCTTTGCATAAATGGGATCATACCCGCAAGCCAATCCAGGCGGTGGATAAGAATAATAATTCTTTTACCATTGCCGGGGGGGGCATGAAGCCCTGGAACCCTTTAAAGAAAGATATTCGGTTTTATTTTGAGAATTATAAAGAGGCAGTTGATAAAGGTGGAGAATGGTTTTTGGCTGCTGATGGCAAATTGTTTTATAAGCCACTGGGAGGTGAAGATGTCGCAAATGTTTCGGTTGTGGCACCGCAAGTGGAATATTTTATCATATTTCAGGGTGCCCCCAGCGGTAAACCCATAGAGCATATTAATCTCAAGGGTTTGAAATTCAGATATTGCAGTTATGTGCATGGTCCAGAGGGTTTTGAACCTAATCAGGCCGCTTCGACGATTGATGCAGCTATTCAGGCCGATCATGCCGGCAATATAAAGATTGAAAATTGTGAAATATCGCATATTGGTAAATATGCGGTCTGGTTCAGAAGGGGTTGTAAGGATTGTCTGGTGCAAAAGTGCCGTATTAATGATCTTGGTGCCGGTGGCGTGCGGATTGGTGAAACTTCGATTGCGACTAATGAATTTGATAAGACCGGTCATATTGCAGTTGATAATAATTATATTGGTTCGGGCGGACATGTGTTTCCTTGTGCGATAGGGGTATGGATTGGCCAGAGCGGTGATAATCTTGTGACTCATAATGATATAGGTGATTTTTATTATACCGGGGTTTCGGTTGGCTGGCGCTGGGGTTATGCCGAAAGTCTGGCCAAACGTAATAAAATTGAGTTTAATCATATTCATGATATTGGCAAGGGTTTGCTTTCGGATATGGCTGCGGTTTATACCCTGGGGCCATCGGAAGGAACTACGGTTTCTAATAATGTGGTCCATGACATTGAATCATATTCTTATGGAGGCTGGGGACTTTATACCGATGAAGGTTCGACCGGAATAACCATGGAAAATAATCTGGTGTATAATACCAAGACTGGCGGATTTCATCAGCATTATGGCAAGGAAAATGTGATACGTAATAATATTTTCGCATTTAGTAAAATGTATCAGATACAGGCTACACGAGTGGAAGAACATTTGTCATTTACCTTCAAAAATAATATTGTCTATTATGATAAAGGTGTTTGTCTGCAGGGGCCATTTGATAAGATTAATGTGGATTTTAATCATAATTGTTATTTTAATGCAAATGGCCAGACGAAGGTTTTTAGAAATATGGATTTGGCTCAATGGCAAGCCTTTGGCAAGGGTAAAGGCTCTGTGGTTGCTGATCCTTTGTTTGTTGATCCGAAGAATTATGATTTTAAGCTTAAGGATAATAGCTCGGTTGATAAGATTGGATTTAAGGTTTTTGATTATGGTAAGGCAGGGGTTTATGATTGGGATTGAAAATCCAATGAATCCTGTCTTAAATGCTGGTGACCTTTAGATAGATTGGAAAAAATCGGTGGCGGCTTCGGGGCTGGTGGTGTTTACATAGGTAGATGTTGCGGTTTCGTAGCCACCGACTGGGGTGATACGCGGGCAGATGCGGACCATGAAGCGGAAGCCCTGAGTTATGGCTGGATTATGGCAATTGGGGACGGTGTCGATGATGATATTATAGGGCGGGTTATTGAGGCCCCGGTATAGCTTTTTCAGAATTGTCTGGATATTTGCAGTTAGTTTTTCGGTTAGCTCTTTTGTGAGCAGGCTGAAATCGGCTATTTCAGTCATGGGCAGGATACATACTTCATAAGGGTATTGTGAGGCATAGGGGCAAAAAATGATGAAATCTTTATCTTGTGTTATAATGCGTTTGTCAGCATTAATTTCTTCCTGGATAACTGCTTGATAAGTGGAGATTCCTTTGTCTTTGATGAATTGCTGACAATGCAGAAGTCGGGCAGTTATCACCGGGGAAATTAATGATGCCGCGGCGATTTGGAAATGAGGATGCACCAGTGACGCACCGGCATCGCGGCCATGATTCTTGAAAATACAGACATGGCCAATGCCCATAGTTGTCAGCATATCACGACAGCGAGACTGCAAGGCCTTGATGATTTCAAGGGCATGGCTGTAGTCAATAATGGCAAGATGGTCGCTGTGTTTGTTAGATTCGATCAGGACTTCATGGATGCCATCGGCAGGTTCAGCTAAATAGCTGGTATTGTCGGTTTGTTGGTAATTTTGTCTGGTGCGGTTCAGAAATGGGAATTTATTAGGGATGACCCGTACGAGCCACTGTGAATCTTTTTCAAATAGGTAAACAGGTGTTGCGGTCAGGTGTTCATTACCGAGGCAGAAAGGACAAGCGGGGTCGATTTTGATTTCGGTTGAATTGTCTGGGGCTGTAAAGCTCTGGGGGCGGTCATCACGCTTGGCGGCAATGATTACCCACTGGTCGGTCAATAAGTTGTGGCGATATTCAAGCATAATTTTTGAGTTGACAGTGAAAAATTGTAATATTTGTCAGAGGCGAATAACGCTGTTGGTTTTTATTTTTCATCTTTTTCAAATGATTTATGCCCATGGACTTTTTCATAGGCTTTACAGAATGGGCAAACCTTGGAATCGATGTTCTTGACAAACCAGAATGAAAAACCTTTCTGCTTTTTACGGGCCTGTTTGCAAACCAGACAGTTTTCACAAACTTTCGCTAATCTTAATGTTCTTTTGCTATGTTTCATAATTATATTTATAGCAAAAGATTTGTTTAGGTCAAGATATATATGCAAAAAGAAAACCCTCAGTGCGATACTGAGGGTTAACATAAGGAATATATATGGTAACAAAGCATTTTAAGCGATTTGTCGGATGTTTCTTTGTTTTATCAGGGTATGCCTGATGGCTTTTAGATGATGTTTTTCGATAATATTATCCCAATTGGCATATTCGATTATCTTATGGCCAATATCAAGCAGTTTTTGGAGTTGCTGATGGTCGGTTGGCAGTTTTTTTGCAATTTGACCGGCGATATTGATCGAGATGGCTTCTTCGATATTGTCACGCTGATTTTGATTTAAGTGCAACAGTGAATTCTTGCCCAGTGTTTGGCCACATAAAGCGGTGTAATTGGCAGAAATTACGTTGGCTGGCAAGGTTCCATTGAAGATTTTGTTAATAAGTTCCAGGCAGCCACAAACGTTTGTAGGAATACATAAACTGCCAAAGCTAAGTGCCTGCAGTTGGGCCAGACCAAACGGTTCGTAGATGCTTTGGCCAAATTCAAGATCGCTGGCGATTTTAATATCCAGTGTGTCCAGAGAATCAGTCGCATAGTTGCGCTGGTTAATGTAGAGAATTTTGATTTTATGATTACGATCGTTGAATTGCTGGATACAGGTTCTAAACTGGCTATCGCAATTTTCTGTGCCTATAATAAACAGCACAGCAGTTTTATGTTGTTTAGCGAAAATTTGTTCGAGATGATACAAAACACGCAGGTCACGCCAACATCCTTTTGTTGTGTGTGTATTGGCGAAATGGGTGAATATATGATCAGGGCAATATCCCAATAGATTTTGGCTGAACTGCTGGGCATTTATTTTGCATTGCAGTTTCTGGTGCAGGGTGATAATTCGACATGGCAGGCCATCAGGAGCGACATCGATTTCCTGATATTTCATTTGAGGCTCAAGGAAACGTATATGGTCTGCTACACGCTGGCTGACTGCTATGATATTGTCACAATGGCGGGCAGCGCAAAATAATTTATGTTTGTATGAATAGTCCTGCGGGCCAAATACATCTGAAAGGAAATAGTCATTTGCTTTTGCCCATTGCATAATATTGCAGAACATTGTGTCGTGACCGGGGTATTGCTGGATAATATCGGAAACTGTTGGCACTTCATGGGCCCAGAGCACAGTTTTGAAAGATGCCAGCGGGTCAAGTACCGCCGCCAAAATGGTTGGCATTCCGCTAACGTCATGCGAAATCATGATAGCTGGGTTATCTGGATGGCAGGCATCCATTGCCCGTGTTACCGCCAGAGCAGCAGGAGCTAATTTTACATATAAATCATAGTCTTTGTTAGCTTCATACCGATTGCTTTCGATACCAAATTCGTCATACATCCAGGCTTTTAAGGCGTTGACTGGGCTTGGAGCAGCTTCTGAGACATCTATTAAGACGAATTCTACATGGGTTTTGTCGCCGGTGGCGGTTTGATTATCATGGGATATCAGGTTGCGATGACCAAAAATGATCGAAACACCAAATTTTTCTTCTACCTCAGCAAAATTGCGAGAGTATGGATGTTTCCTTAAATTATCACGTGAAGAGTAAAGCACCTGATAACTATCGTCGATGATATCTTTGGTAGCTTTTTTATGATTTGTGATAGGACTGATAATAATATCACGATAAATATGTTGTTGATAGATTCCAGATGATAATATACCATCAAGAACAGGTCCTGTATGATCGTGGCCTGGCCCTATTTGGTCGTTTATGTGAATAATTGTGTTTCTGTTGTACAAACCAGCCTCCTGTCGAACAACAACTAATACTATACAAGAAAGTCATGCAGTTGGCTGCAGACTATTTCAATACTGATAATCGCTTCATAAGCAGTATAAATATAACTTATGAATTGCATTTAATGCAAATAGCTAATCGGAATTTTGTGATATAACTTAAAAATGGACGTTGAATTTTATGTTTAGCTGGTTATTGGACCTTTTTTTTGTTTCAAAATGGTTTGTGAGTTTTATGACAGGATTAATTTGTTGACAACATAAGGTTGCTGTTGTTTAATTATTGGTGTAATATTAGCAAGCTTGATAAGAATTGGCTTGTTGATATTTGAATTCTGGTAAAACCGGGAAGATGCCCCAGGGAATATACGATGAAAGATTTAACAAAAAGAGCGGTTAGCAATACATTTCTGTATGGTTTATTGACCATGTCGGCGGCCCTTACAGTTAAGAATATCCTTGTCGATGACCGTTTTGAAGAATTGACCGATAAGGTTCATAGCAGTTTTTGTAGTGTTATGGGTTTTATGCCTGAAAGCCAGGTTTCCCTGGCAGCCTCGGCGGTGGAATTTTCATTAGCTGCGATATTGCTGGGTGCTTGTGGTTTATTGCTGAAAGTCAGTGTCAGGCAAAGTCAGGCAAGGAAGCTGGCAGATAATCAGCCTGATAAAGACAAAGACAAAGTCGGCGGTTTCCAGATGCCGTTTGGATTCCTGGTTTCAATAGCTGTGGTTGGTGCGGTTGTCAGTATGGTATTGTTATTTGCAAGCCACAATGTTTTTGAAAAGATTTATCATTGGTTGGGAACTGTATTCTGTAAATGGTGTACAAAAATACCAGATAATGATTTTGGCAGGGTGATTTATGAAGTTATAGGAGTTTTGGGCATGGGTTTTGCTTTAATGCTCTATATGCTCAGGGTCAAGCTCAAGCATGGGCCAATTCTCCATAGGATCGAAGTTGATGGCTATGCATGGCTGACAGAAAAACTTGCCTGGAAAAACTGGGTAATTTCCCGTAAAGTCAAATTTATGCCTGGTATTGGTAAAGCTGGGGTGCATTTGCCGGGTTGGGCTACTAATACCGACCCTGATGAAAGAATAAATGCTTCGGTGGTGGCAAAAGATTTCCCTGATGGTAAAAATGAACAAAAGACTTATATTTCTTATTTTGTCGATAAAGAACCAATCGCTGATTTAGGCGGTGAAAAAGATTTTATTCGTAATTTACTTGTTGCTGATGGCAAGAGTAAAACCCTGGTTCGAAGAGCACGCCTTGAAGAAAATGAAAAGCGTACCGAAGCGAAATCCCGTCAGGCATTTGGAGATGATTATGCTGAATCTGGCAAGTGCCTGTTTTGTAGTAGGTTTAGCATCAAACGCGGTGGGTTGGAAGATGGCGATGAGGATTATGGTGATGAAGATGATGCAGGTTCGGGGATGACTGCCAACAGTTTTGAGCAGTGGGATAAGATGGGACTGCGTAAGATGATTGACTGGGGCGAAGGCTATAAAATGATTTATCGCAGTCACGCATTTGATATTGATATGGATTTTTTTGCTTCCTATTATTTATGGGCTGGCAAGGCAATTCGCCGGATGTTTTATGTGCGGGATGCTAATAATGATATTGTGGCTAAGGTTTGTGAATCGCATGTATGGCGTAAAGTGTGGCCAATTTTAGATAATGATTGGCGGATTGATATTTATGATCCTGAATTAGCAGAAGATGAATCTTTTGGTTTTGTTTTGACCTTGATGACTCAATATTTGCGCAAGAGCCATCTATATCGTGAAAATGCCTGTATTAAAGAATTAGACCGACGCGGATATTTTGACGAAGAAATTGGCGAATCCGATGAAGTTGCTAAGGACGAAGTTGGTGAATAGATGAACGAAGTTGACCATCCTATATTCATTTATGACCAAAAATTGAATAAACATCATTTTCTGATATAAAAAAACTCATTAATTACACATCTTGCAAATTAAGGCCCTATAATATAATACATTAGGATTGAAAAATAATAATTATTATACGAATTTGGAAATAAGTATGAATCAGGCGACACCTAAAGGATTTAGATTACATATAGGGATTTTTGGCCGGCGGAATGTTGGCAAATCATCGATAATAAATGCGATAACTGGCCAGGCAGTCTCGATTGTCTCGGAATATGCCGGTACGACAACCGACCCGGTAGAAAAACCGATGGAATTGTTGCCATTAGGGCCAGTATTATTTATTGATACTGCTGGTATTGATGATATAGGTGAGTTAGGCCAGTTGCGCATCGATAAGACCCGACAGGCCTTTGACCGGACGGATCTGGGTATAATCGTAACTACAGCTGATAGCTGGGGGCAATATGAAGAGTATATCTTAGCAGAATTTCAAAAACGCAATACCCCAGTAATTGCAGTTTTGAATAAATCGGATATTGTTGAAGTTGACCAGGATATTTTATTGAAGCTAAAGGCCGCCAAAATCAAAGCAGCGGTTACATCTACGATAGAAAACACAGGTCTAGATGATTTGCGTCAAAATATGCTGGAATCGGCACCGGAAGATTATCTGAATAATCCAGCGATTGTTGGAGATCTGGTCGGTCCGGGTCAGATGGCCGTGCTGGTTGTTCCGATTGATAAAGAAGCTCCCAAAGGGCGATTGATTCTGCCACAGGTCCAGTCGATTCGTGATTTGCTCGATAGTGATGCATATTGCATGGTGGTGAAGGAAAGGGAATTGACTGATGCCTTAAATAATCTCAAGCGGCCACCAAAATTGGTAGTGACTGATTCTCAGGCTTTTTTGAAAGTTAATGCAGATACCCCGCGGGATATTATGATGACCAGCTTTTCGATTTTGTTTGCCCGTTATCGTGGAGACCTGACCAGTCAGGTAATTGGTGCCGCCGCCATCGAAAAGTTAAAGAAGGGTGATAAGGTTCTAATTGCCGAATCCTGCACTCATCATCCAATTGGCGAAGATATTGGCCGGGTAAAGATTCCGCGTTGGATGACTCAATATGTCGGGGAGAAACTGGAGTTTACTCATTACAGTGGGCATGATTTTCCAGATAATTTAGCCGAATATAAGCTGGTGATTCATTGCGGAGCTTGCATGAATAATAGACGTTTGATGCTTAGTAGGATCATGCATTGTAAAGCACATGGTGTGCCAATAACGAATTATGGTCTTGCTATTGCTTATACGCTGGGGATATTTAATCGGGCACTGGAACCATTTCCAGCGGCTTTGGATGCATTTAACAGCCTGCGAACATAGTCATTATCTGCGAGTATAGGTTTTTCCGAAGATTATTAATTTATCACCAGCGAATTGGCCTTTGATAGTGCTGGGTATTTCCCGATTGAATTTAATCGATTGAGTGGCTAATGCATTAATAATATCTTTATCTGGGATTTCCCGGATGACAAAAGATTTTTTTTGTTTATCGGTTATTATATATGTGGAAGTCCAGGTGATTGTGATATTGCCCGGATATGCCCGCTGGAATTTTAAGGTATTATTGTCTAAAACCATCACTTCGCTGTTAATATATTTGCCCGGCAGCATATCATCGGTTTTATTTATATTAGTATCAATGTAAGTTCCCAGTTCGGAATATTTATCGAAATCATCAGCGTTCAGAATACCCTTGGGTTTAGAATCAGATGTTGGCAGGTCTGGAATGTCAGGCATCGATGGCACGCCCGGTATTAACTGATCATCTTCAGTCAGGATCGTGGTGGTATCTAAAGCGGCAGAAGAGCTTCCAGATGTTTGCGAGAGATTGTTTTTGTCGATAGATTGTGAACTTTGAGCTTGTTCGGTATTGGAAGGCTTGGTTTTATCCTGCCTGAGCAGATACCAAAGGAGCAATGTTATAATTATGACAATGATGATTACTTTTTTGTACATTGTATGACTTTCAAATAATTATTCAACATTAGAAATACCGCGACCTATATATAAGATCAGTTCTTTATCACTATCGAAATGATTGATTCTATAGCGATATTCTTTTTTGATAATGTAGTTTTTAAGCGATTGAAATGATTGAAATGATTCATTGTCACCACTGACAAACAAGTTCAGGGAATTGTAATCTTCAAGAGTTTCATCGAATTCATCTGGCATCGAGCTTTCGTTGATGATATATCCTAATTCTGAGATGGGTGTGACTATGACACCATTGCCTTTAGTTGTTATTTTGCAATGGCCGGCAATCGAATTTTCATCCGGCTTAACCATAGTAATCAGATATATCTTGTTTCCTTTGACGATGAAATTGCAGAATTTTGCGGATTTTTGGTTGTGCTGGTAAGGCAGGCGGATACCGTCGTGTACTTTTTTTTTCGATCTTTTGCTTAATCGAAGTTTATTTTGTTCAAGATTAATATTATATTGTGTCAATTCCTGAGTTAATTTTTCGATTTCCTTTTGATTTTTAAGCTGTTGTTCGACAGCGGAATTTATGTTTTTTTCCACTTGTTGGTGTTTTTTTCTGGAATCTAATAAAGCAGCTTCGAAATCTACCTGACGATCAAATAATTGCATAGTGTTTTTGGTTATAGGCAGTTCTGATTCGTTAAGGATGCCTTTTTTTTGTTGTTCCTTATAGAATATTTCCTTTTCTAATTGTTCGCATACAAATTTAGATTGAGTATTAGCCAATTGGATTTCGCTATCTGGAGCATTGTCAGGTATGTTTTGGGCGGTTAGCTGAGTCTGAATAATTACCAGGATAGCCATCAGTATTATCCCTCCAAAGATATTGCAGATAGTGTCAAGCATTAGCTCAAGGCTGTCATTATTATTGTTTTTCAGTTTAGCCATAATATTTAACTTGTAAATTCCAATTTAATTTCATGCATTAGAATAAGTCATAATCTTCGGGGACCAGATCAGTGCCGATATTGAAGCTGAGTTTTTTTAATTCTTTTTCCAGAGCATTGACATGAGCAAGGCCGGAAGGTTTTTTCATTAATACAAAATAATATTCTTTTTTATCAATAGCCTGGGCCCAGCTAATAAAGTTTGAAAAATCCTCATCGATATATTCAAATTCAATCACGGTGTTGAGTTTGTCAACTTTTGCCACTCTTAACATTCTCGCTTTTATTTCGATAAGGATAGGTTTTTCTGTGGCGGTATCATCAATAATGTAGCTGGTTTTGATTTCCCGGGTTTTTTCCAGAGAATCCATAATTCTGGCGGTAGAATTCTTCGCAGAAGCGATCCTGACTTTAAGGTCGTTAATTTCATTATTGCTTTTGTTGAGCTGAAAAAGTAATTGTTTCAGCGTTTGAATTTTAAGGTTAAGGGATTTTAAGGTAGCATCCAGCGCTTGATTGGATTGAATAATGTTTTCCTCAAGATATTGATTGCTTTGGACTTCAGCATTGATGATTTTAGTCATAGACATTATTTCGCTATCCAGCCTTATTAATTGTTTTTCAAGCATTTCTTTTTTGGCTGCTAATTCATTGTCGATTTCTGAGTTTTGGGTATCGGCGGCAGTTTGCTGGTCGGTAATGCTAAGGCACATCAGTAATACCATAAAGAACAGTATACCAATGACTGAGGCCATCACATCCTGGAAAGCAAATAAGCTTGAAGAGCTGTTTTTTCTTTTGCGTCTTTTCATTATTTTCTAGCCAACCGAGTCGAGTCTTAATTTTGAAACAATATATTTTTGGCAATAGTCTTTGCATTCATCCAGAAATTTCTCCTCACGTCGCTGAACCGCGATCATTAACATATGGACGGTTAATGCTGCGATGAGGCCTTCAAGGGTGGTTTCAAAAGCGGTGCTGAGCCCGGCGGTGACATTTTGTAAGGCTCCACGCAGTTGTTCCATTTCATTTGCGTTTGAAAGGACCGAACCAAAGCTACCCAATGCGCCAGAGAGTCCCAGAACTGTACCGATAAAACCTAAAACAGGAATTGCCCAGATAAAACCCCTTAAGGCAGTATAGCTGGAATCTACCATTGCCTCATCATGGTCGGCCTGGGTGCTGAGGATTTTATCTACATCGGAAATATTGCCTATATTTTTCAAATTGACTAATGCGATATTGATTCGTCGACTTAGAATAAATTCTTTAGGGTCTTCTACTTCGGTATGAATCTTTTTCAATACCTGCTGAACCGATGCCGGGGTGATGATGAATCCGGGGTCATCGGCAGGCATGATATCAATGGTTAGAGATTCTTCCTGAACTTTTATTTTGCAATATTTGATAAAAATTATACATATAGACCAGAAACCCAGGAAAACTATAAGATAGGGAATAGCCCCGCGCATGGTAAACATCGCTATTATATTATCTTGGGGGACAAATGGGATAAGCAGGTAAAACCCGACTGTCAAAATCAAACCCATCAATAAAGCCAATAAAAAGCCTGGCGAAGTAAATCGTCCCGCGGGAAAAGCTAGTTTTTTTTCAATGTCTTGTTTTCTAAAAGATATCCGTGGCTCTGCTGGCAGGGATTCTTTGACCATATCTGAAATTGTTTTCATATTGTTTCTCGTCTATGTTAATTGTCATCTGAGCGAATATATAAAATATTGCCTTTTCGACAGGCAGGGTTAATCGTGATGTTATTTGTTTTAGCGAATCCTGCCGGTGCCATAATTGGCTGATGGCTGGTATCATAACTGATAAAATATAATTTTATTTCTTTGGCTTGAACAAGTCCTTCGGGCAGTTTAACGGGCTTACCAAGATAAACTCCTACAGGATTATATAGTATGAGATCAATTGATAATTGCCGCATTTGGTTTTGGATTTGGGCTTTGGCCTGTTCCAATAAATCAGCGGTGTCATTAATTATCCATTGAGCTTGAGGCCTGATGGTGTCGGCTTCGGTATTTTTCGGGTCCATCCATGCAATGTCAAGATTGATTTCATCTAAACGTTCAGAGATTTTTTCAAGGATAGCATTGTTAAATGGCAGGATTTTTAGACTGTAAGTATTGAAAAGTTTGATAAAGTTGCTGTTGATTATCAGGTCAGCTTCTTTATTTTGGGCGCACATAATCGAAATGTCAATAAAACAGGTCATCCAGTTCTCTAAATCAACATCGCTTAGTTTTTTATGGATTTCCTGGGCTAAAACACTGTGAGCAGCTGGGTAGTATTTGTCTCTGAGCTTATTAAAACCGAAAATTTCAGTTCGGGTGCTGCCAATTCTATCGCAATAATATTCTACCGCTATATCGCCATCAGAATTTTTTTGAGCAATAGCCGGGTCAAAGCTGGCCGGGACATAATATTTTTTTAGATCATGCTCAATTACTTTAGTGCTGGTTATGACGGGCTTATTAAGGTCGCGTATCACCCGCTCGGCTAATGTTAATCCGGTTTCATCGAATACCGCTGAGGTGATTTCCAGATACTTTATGTACATCTCTAATGCCTGCCGCTGAGGCGAAGATTGCAAACCGGTCATGGCAACTGAAATTTTAGCCAGGCGATTCACTGATTCTTTCTGGTCGGTAATAAACCAGTCATCCTGCCATATTGCTGCCAATGAATGCCATTTGTATAGAGCAAGGGCTGAATCGCATTTGCTGAGATTTTCCTGGATATCCACTGAAATGGGTAAAGCAGGGTATTTATCTAAAAATTGCTGACATAATTTTTTGTATTCAGTTGGCTGAGTATAATTATTGCCAATTGTTTCTAAGGCTTTGTCGATGGCCAATGAGGTATTGATATGTTCGATGATCATGCTGGAGGTGTCCATTATGGCTTTTGCCCGCTGGACAGTGGCGGCATAAGCGTTGGACTTGTCCTTAAGCTCTTTGGCCCGCTTGCGGCAATCTGAAGCGAGTTTGTATTTTGTATCATTATTACTGTCATCCATTGATTTTAGTCTGGCGAAATCCGCTTCCAGTTGGTCCAGAATTTTATCATAGGTTTTATTGGCTTCGATGCGGACCTTATTTTGATATTCGATTTGTTTTTGGCGATAAGGTTCTATTTGCAGTTTATCTTCATCGCTTCGGGCTAATTTTAGAGCTTTATCTATGTCGGTACTCAACACCGATTCAATCGGACTTGTCGCAAAGGAGTTCAAAAGCTGGGCTAATTGCCGGATTCTTTGCTCTTCTTTTTTTACCAGTTCATTATATTGATCTATCAGGGGTATGATTTGAGGATCGGTTTTTATTTTCGGTTCATTATCCAGACTGCTAAAGAAGTTGTTGGCCTTTTTGATATCCTCTTTATGTAAGACTTCAGTTAGATTTTTTTTCCATTGGTCAACTTGCTGCTTGTGATTGTAGTCAATAATAAGCAGGCCAGCGCCGATAGCTATCAGCACTAATGCGGCAATAAGCAAAGAGATTTTGATGATGAATTTATTTTTCTGGTGCTTTTCCAGTTCTGATCTTTTGCTGTTGTATTTAACCGCCAATAATTCCGGTATGCCTTGCTGGAAACTTAGAGCATCAGCGGCCAGCTTATCAATTTGAGCCAGATCACAATCATTGTCATCAATATGCTTTTCCAGTATCAGGCATGTTTTTTGATAATTGCGTTCTTTAAGCTGTTCAGCTGATATTTCTCGTGCTATAGTTATCGCTGCTTTGGTTATTTCCACCTGTTGTGTGGATGGGGCTATATGGCTTTGTTGATAAATCATATCCCATTTGTCAGTCAGTTCCAAAAGCAAATGATGATCCATCAGCTCGTGGGCATGGCATAATTTCTCAGCCAGCATATCATATTGTTCATGAACCGCTTTTTTATGCAGCGGTTCAGTTGCTGTTATAATATTATCATAAGCTTTTTCAACGAGTTCCTTTTGGTGCCAGATTGCAGCATTGATTTCTTTTGCCAGAGCATTTAACGCAGGCAGATCACCTTGCTTTTCTGCCTGAACGGTTTCGGTGGCGATTTCATGCAGTCGTGCCTCTTCAAAAACTTCTATATCTTTTTTCCAGATGTCATTGCCCGGGTCGGCCAGGGCTAAGTCTCTTAAAATCAATAAACGATGTTTAAGCGGGGCTTTGGCCAGTGCCATCCAGCGATGTTTTCGCAATAATAAATCAGTTTTGGATTTGGCTGCGTAGATGATCGATATCACATCATTAATCATATCCGGGATAACCAGATGGGTAGCGGGAAGACCGTGAATCTGGCACAGTTTCCACCATTGAACTACTTCTTCAAAATCAGCTAACTCCAACTGTTCTTTAAGGTCAGGGCTCTGCCGGGCTAATTTGGATGCTTCGGTCAGTTTGTTTTCATTGATAAGCTTATTGCAAAAGAAAACTTTTTCCAGTATCGCCTGGCATGCTCTGGCATGAACCTGGGCATGTTCCAGCAATTCATCTTTGTCATAATCTTTAGTGCTGGTCAGGATGCGTTTAATTTCTCTAACAGCTTGTAGGAGGTCTGTCATGTTTCTTCCTTATTTGCTCTGGTTTACAAAATTACTGAAATCCTGTAAATTCAGTTCTAATTCATATACGGCTAAACCCCAAAGGTCCCGAATTATTACAGGGTTTTGCTTTTGTATATCAGTTAAAGCCTTTTCTATAGCCAGATACTCGGCCTGCAGTTCATTTTGTTTATCTTTATGGTTTTTGAGCTTGGCTGATAATTCATCATGTCTGGCTTTATTGTCTTCATCCAGTTTTTCATAGCTGGTATCAGTCAGTAGCAGGTCAATTGTTTTTTGTATATTACTGGCAGAATCTTCTCTGGCCTGCCATCGCATTTTAATATCATTGAAATGCGTTATGCTATTAATTAATGATATTGTCACATTCTGCGATGCCAGTTCTATTTCCCATCGATAGGTCTTTAAATTGTGATTGAGCTCTATAGTCCTTTTCTGGGGCAGATTCTTATCGCAGTTGTCAATTGTCAGATAACTAAACAGTTCCGAAGGATACTGGTCCTGACCTAATGATTGGACTGTTGTTCCTGACTTGGGCCAAATAATCTTTTTGACTATTGGTTTTATATTGCGGCATTGAAATAAGGTCTGATTTTGTTCATCAATTAATTCAATGGTGAGATAGTCAGTCAGCCTGTTATATTTTTTATCCTGAATAGCGATAAACTTCAGCGAGCGTTTATGGTTATCTATGTCAGTAATTTCATAGCTTATAATTGGATTGTCTCCGCTGAAAGTGCTGATAGACTTAATTGTCAATTTTTCATCTTCGCTGCAATAGCCAAAGCTGTTGTTTTTTAGTTTTATATTTTTTGGGTTCAGGTATTTGAAATATTTTTCCGGGCCGGCGACAAAAGCGTTGGCTCTGCCGATATCGATATTGGGGTCGCATAGCCAGGTCGGGATTAAGGTATAAATCATTTCAGCTTTATATGGGAAGATATCCTTATCATAGAGCTTATCCCGATTTACAAAAATATATTGAAATTCAGGCAGCTTTTCAATTGAAGCGGTATTCTCAGGATTAGCTGGCTCTGACGCTTTTTCTTCTGCTGTGGTATTTTCTATTATCGGCTGGTCTTCCGTGGTATTTTGCCGTTTAGTTTCTGGTTTAGCAGTCTCAGCTGGTTTGATTGAACGATTATTATCAGAATATTTATCAACGGTTGTCCAGAACACAAATACCACAAAAGCCAGCAGGCACACCGCATAGGATAAGGCTTTTAAGACTTTACTGCCATGGTCCCGGTGTTCTGGTATAATAATATGGGTATTACCCGGGCGGATTTTGTGGATATTTCCGGGTATTTCATATTTTCTTAATTCCAGCTTTTTTTCATCTTTGGGCTCAGCGGATTTTACTTTTTCGGTTATAGTTTTAGTTAGAACAGGGTGCTCTGCCAAGGGTCTAAGTCCCCGGGCCGCCGATACATATTTATTGTCGGTTAAGGCAGGCAGCGGGCCGGTTAAGTTAATCACCAGGGCATCATCAAAGCGATAGATTTCCTGTTCTATACCCGAGCCTTTTACTATCCCGCGCCAATGGTAAAAACAGTCGCCCGGCGATAAAGTATAATAGGTCGCAAAGCCCACTTCCCAGCGATCTTCAGCGGGCATAAGAGATAAGGCTTCCCTGAATAATGCCAGTACATCGGTGCCAAGCTCATAAATTATATAAGCAGGTGTTTGTTTATCCTGATAAAAGGCTTTGACCAGTTCACCTGCCCAGCCGGCATCGCCGCAGGCTCTGGTCCAGTGGCCCATGGCAATATCCTCTGAACCCTTGATTATAAAGTCATTGAGGTCTATCAAAGGTAATTCATGCGGCTGGCGATCCCACTGGCTTTGGAATATATTTTCCCGAGTCATCTGGCCGGCCATATAAGCTGGACCCAGCCGCTGCTTTTCCGCTTCGGCAAGCATAAAATGATGGGCGATTTTATTGATTCTACCGGTATAGTCCGACCCGCAATAGGCTATGCGGGAAAGCACACTGGGTGAGCTGTTGGCAAAACGGATAATGCTGTGAGCGTAATTAACCGGGTTGGCCAAAGGGTCGGTATCAGATAAATTGAACAGGAATTTATAGCCGCTGAGCATTTCCAGTTTCAAAATAGCGGGTTTGGCCATCCCCGCCGTCAGCGCAACAGTGCAGAAGCCACCTGAAGAGGGCTTAAGTCCTTTTGATGCTGAGGTATATATCAGTTCTTTGGCCATGATTGATTCCTATTGTACTTGCTGGTCTTTAATCGACGCTACGATGCCGCTGGACCATTGGGACAAAGCATATAATATCGGGACCGTCACCCATTTGGGGTGGATATTGCCCGGTTTGATACCATAATAGTGACGATTGCCCGTCTGGGTCAGTTCCGGGGCATTTCCTAAGCTGCTGACCGGGATAAATCTTACCGATTCGGTCAGTTGCTCAGCTGAATTAACCAGTTCCGGGCATATTTCCACAAAGAGCTCCCTGAGTTTTTGGCTGTAATGATCCACGGTTTTGTTATCGATAGCGATATTGCCATCGGCATCGCTGACAAAAGGGTCTTTATCGATAAAAGGGTTGTCGCCCAGGAAGGTATCGAATTTCGGGATGATAATAATCAGCGGGGTTTTGATCCTGTCCTTTTCCGATAAGCCCAGATGCCGGCGGAGCTGGACAATTATATTTCTCAAGATTGTCTCCTGACGGGAAAGCCCGCTGTTTTCGATTTCCTGTTGTTTGAAATATTGTTTGAACCGCACATCCTGAGTCGGGTCAAAGAGCATAAAGAGCATATTGGATTTAACAATATGGGTAATGGCCTCTGAAGAAACACTTGAGCTCTGGGGCAGATAATCTTCCCCGGCATTATCATACATAACCAGTACCCGGCCCTGTTCGGTATTCTTGTCATAATTCCGGTGGCTGGCATTTAGCTGCATGGCGAACTGCAAAGGCCGGGGCCGACGCACTGCGACATCATCTTCCATGATAATCCGATATAATCGGGGGTCATCAGGCTGGGTTTTGGGGATTTCCACCGGGACATCGGCTTTGTTTGCCATAAAGAGGGTGTGTTCATGGTCGTGAATGACACTGTTGGCTACCGGGTCGGCATCGGTGAAGGTCAGGTTAAGCTTGGGCAGGATATTTCGCATCTGCCAGGCCAGTGAGGTCAGGAAATATGACTTTCCGGCTCCCGGGGCACCGATTAATGAGATAAAAACCGGGGATAATTCCAATAAGGCACTGCATATCTCCAGGTGGCATCTCGGGCAGGCCATCTGAGCGGTCGGAATACCTTTGGCATCGATCGCATCGCCATTGACATTGAATCGCATCGGCTCAAAACGCAGGAATTCATTGCTGCCAGCGATCGAATCACCAATTAAGTCCGGGTGTCTGGCAATGAATTTGATTCTTTCAGGGCTAAAACGATTCCAGCAGTTTGGACAGGTGACATTGCGGATGAGAGTTTTTCGATTTTTGCTTTTCAATTTATGTCCCTTATCATTGATATTCTATTATATTGGCCAGCTATTGACTTTATCGGGGCCGGATTGATTTGTCGGCTACTATTTTATTCCAGCGGGATGAGAAAATCGCAGTCATCATCGTCCCCGATAGCCTGGGCATTGTCTACTTTTTTGGGTTTTTTGGCATTTGTTGGCAAAACCCGGTCAATTATAAATTTACTCTGGCAAAAAGGGCAGGTTCCCGGCTGATTTTCCAGGAAATCCGGGACGTTCAGGCTGCGTTTACAATTTGAGCAATAGCTTTCCATGTTCATTATTATCCATTTCCAGGTCTTTATGCCTTATCACAGTTAAAGGACGCACCAAAGATGCCTTTTTTTTATGATTTTTCGACATTTCAGGCCAAAATACAGGGCCACTAATGCTATTGTCTAGTATCAAATAGTAATTGTCAATTAAATAAGGTTCAAAACGCAGGTTGAGCCTGCATGCCCCAGCTTGAAGCTGGACACAATTCACATAAGGATTATTGGGTTGTGATGCTACCGGCGTCGTTTCCGCCTTGTTCCGGTGGGATGTCGGAAAGTACAGGAAAGATATTATAGAAAATACAGGCATTATGGCTCATTATAAATAAATGAGCCATAATGCCTGTTTTCGCATTTCAATTGATTTTTGTCCTGTGATGTTCTATGCTTTTACTCAGTGCCATAGTCCTGAGAATGAGGAAAAATCTCCAGATTATGATTCCATGATAATTATATCCAGCTGGCCGGGGCCGTGGACTCCTATTACCAGTTTCATTTCTATATCGGCGGTTTTGCTGGGGCCGCTGATGATGGTGTAGCTGTGATTGGGATTCGTTTCGATTTGTTCCTTGAGAGCACTGGAAAAGTCAAGCATATCGGCGACAATCTGATCGGGCCATAAAATCACGATGTGGCTTTGAGCCGTCAGCGAAGTAAGCCGGGGATAATTCTCATCAGATGCCAGGACAATTGACCCGGTTTCGGCGATTGCCAGATGGGCATCGGTAATAGCGATATTGAGGTTAAATAACTCAGAATCATCATCGAGCTTTTTAGCTGGAATATATTGACAAGTCTCTGGCAGTAAAGCGGCCGGGTCATCTGACAGTCTGGCTTTGAGCCTTTGGCCACCGGCAATAGCTATGCGTTTATCTGCTGTTATGATCTCTGCCAGTTTCTCTTTTAACGCTTGATTATCTTTCAGGTGATGCACTTTTGACCCCGAAGAAATTGCTCTTTGGCTAAACAGTTCAGTCTTTTGCGGTCCTGTGAGGTCTTTAGGTATCAGCCTGCCTCTGGCTATTGAAAGCTGCGGGTTTTGACAATTATCAAATGGCTTTATTTTTAAGGTATTAGCGATTTTGTCGATTATTGGATTATTCATCTTTTGGCCCTGACCCTTTCCGTTTTATTTCTGATTGATAACTGTGTTTGGCCGGCAAAGGCAGGTCTTTAACCTTGGTCCAGCGGCCTGGTATCGATGGCAGCCATTTAACCCATCCGGATTTGCTGAGGGGCTTGAGGCCCAGTCTCATAAGCTTTTGGGCGGTGCTGAATAAAAATGGAGACTGCATCACCTTTGCCCCGATGGGCATACTTAGTTTTTCTATAATGCCGCCCATTTTCGCCTGGGATGCATCATTGCGCAGCTCAAGTATCATTTCATCCAGCGGGATTTTAACCGGGCAGACTTCGGTGCATTTGCCGCAGAGGGTGCAGGCCTTTGGGACATTCTTGGCCTTTTCCATACCCAGCAGTAATGGCAAGAGCACCGAACCCATTGGACCGCTATAGCAGCCGGGGAAAATATGGCCACCTATATTGCGAAAGACCGGGCAGACATTCAAACAGGCCCCGCAGCGGATACATCTGAGGATGTCACGATATTTTGATGCCAGAATATCACTTCTGCCATTATCCAGGATTATCAGGTGAACCTGACTGGGGCCATCTTTGGCACATGGTCCATGGGTCAGATTAGTATATTGGGTGATTCTCTGGCCGGTGGCAAATCTGCCCAGCATTTTTAATAAAACTGATAAATGGTCTATATCTTCCACGATGCGTTCCATACCCATTATGCCCAGGTATATATCTGGTTTATTGGAGACATAACGGCCATTACCTTCATTGGTGCAAATCGTCCACAATCCCTGCTCGGCGACTGCGAAATTAACGCCGCTGATTCCCATTTTAGCGGATTTGAATTTGTCCCGCAGATATTTGCGTGCGGCTTTAGTAAGTGATTCAGGGTCTGGTGGGCCATCATATCCAATTTTGTCCTGAAATATTTTGGTGACATCATCGGTGCTTAAATGGATCGCCGGCAAAACAATATGCGAAGGCTTATGGTCAGCGAGCTGAATAATGAATTCGCCCAGATCGGTTTCGATTACTTCAATTGCCTGATCTTTGAGGAATTGATTCAGGCCGATTTCTTCGGTAATCATTGACTTGCTTTTTACGATTTCGGTAACATTATTGTCTTGAGCGATTTTAGCAGTGATTTTACAGGCTTGCTGGCTGGTTTGAGCCCAATGAATATTAACGCCGTTTTCCTGAGCTTTGGCGGTGAATTGACTTAAACAGCTATCCAGCTTGCTCAGGGCATTATTACGGATCGCTTTAGCCAATTCACGAAAATGTTCAATATCGCCGAGTTCCTGGCAGATATCTTCTCTCTTCTGGCATTGGCGGTCAAGAGCGGAAAAAAGCTTTAGGCTTAGAGAATCATCATCACAGGATGAAACGGTGCTATGATAAAATTTGTCTGTTTTCAGCATGACAGGTCTCCTGTAGCTTTGTCGATGAGTTCTGCGATATGCATGGCTTTGATTGGCTGGTCGGTCTTGTTGGCATATCCGAGGATATTCATAGCGCATCCGGCATCGGCGTATATCAGCCAGCTGGCACCACTTTCATGAATACATTTGACTTTATCAGCAACAACTTTCTTACTGATGTGAGGGTAGTTGACCGAGAACGTGCCGCCAAAGCCACAGCATTGGTCCATGCGTTGCAGCGGTATATAATTAATGTTCTTGATTTGCTTAATCAGGTTCATCGGTTCATCGGTTACACCGAGATGGCGAAAATGGCAACTTTGATGGAAAGTAACTGAATCATTAAACTCGGCATTTAAATCAGCGAGATTAATCTTGGCATATTTGACCAGATATTCGGTGAATTCATAAATTCTACCGCTTAGAACATCAGCTTTTTTAGCCATGACTGGATCATCTTTAAAAAGCTTGGGATAATGCACTTTTACCATAGCCGCACATGAAGCCGATGGGCAGATAATCGGCCCTTCGGTGTTGCCAAATAAATCTATAAAGCTTTGGGCCGCCTTACGGGCATCTTTGAAATAGCCAGCATTATACATGGGCTGGCCGCAACAGGTCTGGCCAGGTGGGCAGGAAACCTTGATTTTCATTTTATGTAACAAATTGGTTACCGACCGGGCTGCTTGCGGGTAGAAAGTATCCGCTAAGCAGGTTACAAATACATTAGTATCCATCAAAAAACCTTCTTAAATTTATAATTATTATACAATATGAACCTTAATTCCTTTTTTTTGTAAACCGGTCAGGACATCTTGCGGTGCACCTTTGTCGGTTACAATTGTATCAATCTGGTCTAAATTAATAGCCTGAACCAGGGATGAACTGCCAATTTTATGTGAATCTATCAGGATAATTGTCTCTTTTGCACATTGAACCATGGCTCTTTTAACTTCATTTTCAGCTAAATTAGCCTCGGTGGCCCCATCTTCCAGTGTTAAGCCATCTGCTCCCAGGAAACATTTATGGGCTCGGAAATTAGTAAAAAAAGAGGCCGCCTGTGGGCCAATGAAAATCTGTTCGCTATAATCTACAGATCCTCCGCTTGCCATTACAGTATAATTACTAGGGCCACTGGCTAATTGTGATATAATACATAAGCCATTAGTTAGAATTGTCAGGTTCGATTGCTTCAAATGGTTGGCCATCATAAAGACGGTGGTGCCGCCTTCCATTAGAATAATGTCATTATCCTGAACCAGATTTTTAGCAGCAAATTCAGCTATTGCTGATTTTTGCTCGACATATTCCTGGCTTCGCTGATGAAAATAAAAATTAGTAGAAGGCTCATCAGTTGTCATTGCTCCGCCGCGAACTCGCTTTAGCATGCCTTCTTGCTGGAGCAGGTCCAGATCACGCCGGATTGTCATAGCTGATGTATTAAGTCTGCCGCTGAGATCTTCCAATGATAGAGTTTTTTCTTCACAAACCCATTTGTATATTAATTCTTGTCGTTCAGATGGGAGCATAAAAAATCATTCCAAATATACATAAGTGATTGTCTAGTAATGGTATACGGTAATAATGCAGTATGTGTTCCACTTAATTGTTATGTTAAATAAATGTTAATATCTGATAAATAGCATTGACTTTACTGTTAGATATTGTTAAATTAAGCTTGAATTATACAATAATTAACAAAGATGTGACACAAAAAAATGAATTTGTCTTAATTTTTCCATTAATTTAAGACAAAATAGCTCTTTCCAAGGATATTTGATGGATTCTGAAGGTATTAAATCATATTGTCAGGACTGTGGCGCCTGTTCGACTGATAATAATATTGATCGCGTCATTAATAACTTTGACAGCAATTTGATAGATGCTATTGCCGAGGAGGTTAGCAGAACTCTTCAGGCTGAAGCAGGGATGGTATCCACTAAGTTGCAGGCACCGTTGATCCCATTGGGGGTATCAAATCGTCATCTCCATTTACGTAAAGATACTTTTGAGATGCTTTTTGGCTTTGGAACTGAGTTTGAAGTTTATCGTGATTTATTTGAACCGGGCGAGTTTGCTTCCAAACATTCAGTTACGATTGTTGGCGCAAAGATGAGGCCTATTCAGAATGTCAGGATATTAGGTCCATTTCGAGATTATGATCAGGTGGAAGTGTCTCTTTCCGATGCGATTAATTTAGGAATTAACCCGCCAATTGGGGATTTATCCAAAGGGGCACCATTAACTTTGATAGGCCCAAAAGGTTCGATATACCGTGAGCATATTGCAATTATAGCAAATCGACATGTTCATATGTCCCCACGAGATGCCGAACAATATGGGGTAAAAGATGGCGATTATTGTAAGATTAGAATCCCTGGGATAAAACCTGTGGTCCTTGAAAATGTATTAATTCGAACCAATCAGAGTTGGAAGCTTATGCTTCATTTGGATACAGATGATGCCAATGCTGCTCATGTCCGTTGTGATACTGAAGTAGAATTTTACGGCAAGATGTGAGGCGAATGATATTGCGAATGATTTTCATACTAGGATATAAACATTGAATCAGGTCTCGCTTGAAAAAATAATTCAGCTGGTAACTCAGGAAGTTGTCGCACAGCTTAAGAAAAATGCTGTTGTCGTCAACATCAACTCTGCTGAACTTGGTGCTAATATTGCCAATAGCTTTTCTCAGCAGGGCAAATGTATTCAGACAAAAACAGAACGTATCGATATGGGTAAATATAAAACACCAGTATTGACCGAAAGACATATTAATAAATTGCACGAGCTTACCGGAAAGATAATTATTCCCTGCGGGACGATTATTACCCCGAAGGCCCGCGAAATAGTAAAAAGAAAACAAATTGTAATTGAAACCGAATAAGGAGAATATCCATGGCAAATGACGCATTGGGTTTTGTCGAAACTCGCGGCAACACCGGATCTATTATGGCTCTAGACGCTATGCTGAAAGCAGCAAATGTTGAGCATGTGAAAACCGTTAGTATTGGCGGTGGTTTTGTGACTGTCGTCGTCCGAGGTGAAGTTGGAGCAGTTAAATCTGCTATTGAAGCTGGTACCGAAGCAGCTGCCACCATTGGCGAGCTGATTTGTGTTAACATCATTCCATCGGCACATAATGATGTCTTTGGCCTGATTGGAATTAATAAATAGGAGTCCAACAATGGAACAATCATTAGGTATAATAGAGACCCTGGGTTTTGCCACCGCGATGGAAGCTGCAGATGCAGCGGTAAAATCAGCTAATGTAAAACTGGGTGAATGGGTAAAAGTTGGTGGCGGAAAAGTCAATATTATTTTGCGTGGAGATGTCGCTGCGGTCAAAGCTGCCGTTGAAGCAGGCGTTGCTGCCGCATCAAGAATTGGCAAAATAGAAGGTCAAACTGTTATTGCCAGACCCTCAGAAAAATTAACAGGCATCTTTCCTATAGAGGCTAAGTAAAGAATTTAGTGCAATGGTGATATTGTGAATATAACAGATGATCAACTGCAAACTGTAGTTCAAAATGTAATAAAGCGTATGTCTACGATGGATATATCTTCGGGCTCGGCAACTTCCCATAGCGCAGGTGCCACAGGGCAATGGGGTGTATTCAATAATATGAACGATGCTATTGATGCTGCCGATAAAGCTTTTGGCCAATATTGCAGGTTTGGCTTGCAGGACCGCAAGACTTTTGTCGATGCAGTCAGAAAAGTTGCTCTTGATTACAAAGAAGAATTTTCTCGGATGGCAGTTGAACAAACCGGCATGGGCCGGGTTGAACACAAAATAGCCAAGCATATTAATGTTGCAAAATATGCTTCGGGGGTGGAATTTTTACAGCCAGAGAGCTACTCCGGTGCAAATGGTCTGGCCCTTGACGAATATGCTCCCTGGGGTGTTATTGGCAATATTAGTCCCAGTACCCATCCAAGTCCGACGATGCTGGAAAATATTATCAGCCAGCTTTCCGGTGGTAATACAATAGTATTTAATCCGCATCCCGGTGCAAAAAGGCTTAATGCTTATGTTATCCAGTGTTGCAATAAATATATTGTTGATGCTGGTGGGCCTGAAAACCTGGTAACCTGTGTAGCTGAGCCTACGCTGGAGTCTGCTCAGATAATGTTTGAGCATCCAGTTACCCGATTGCTTTCGGTAACCGGCGGTCCAGCAGTTGTTCAGGCGGCTATGAAATGCAATAAGACTGTTCTTGCCGCAGGACCTGGCAATCCGCCGGTTTTGATTGATGAAACAGCTGATCTGGCATTAGCTGCCAAGGAAATCACAGCCAGTTCCAGTTTTGATAATAATATTCTTTGTATCGGCGAAAAGCAGATTTTTGTGGTTGATAGCGTATTTGACCAGTTTATGCGACTTTTTGAAAACGAAGGAAACCGCAAACTGATTGGTCCGCAGATGGATAATCTGGCCAGCAAAGCTTTAAGCTTAAAAGGCAAACATTATTTGATTAATCGGGATTTTGTGGGTAAAAGCGCATCGGTTCTGGCTAAGGCAATTGGCATTAATATTTCCGATAATGTTCCTATGCTTTTCGGTGAAACTGACAAAAATCATCCCTGGGTTCTTTCCGAGCAGATGACATGTTGTATTCCGGTTATCAGGGTCCCCGACTTTAAGCAAGGTGTTGAAATTGCCCGTCATAGCGAACATTATTTCAGGCATACAGCAAGTGTTTTCACTCAGGATATGAACCGGGCGACAGAATTTTCCCGAAGACTGGATTGCAGTATTGTCGTTATCAATGGCGGGACATTGCGAGGCAATGGCGGGGATATGGGCCAAGGCACATTTTCTCATACAATTGCATCGCCAACAGGGCAGGGTATTACCAACCCACGCGATTTTTGCAGACGCAGACGAATTATGACCTCACATGCAATGAGATTTGTATAAATAATAATTAACCAAACTGTACATATACAGGAGTATGAATAATGGCAAAAACAGTAAAATCAATAGGAATTATCGAAACCAGGGGTTTCACACCACTGGTCCGTGCAGCAGACACAGCTGTAAAAGCAGCCAGCGTTGATATAGTCGAATGGCGACAGGTTGGCAGCGGTTTTGTATCTTTAGTAATCGAAGGTGAAGTTGCGGCAGTCCGTTCAGCTGTTGATGCAGCAGTCAATGCCGCCTGCGGAGTTGGTGAAGTTACATCTAATGTCGTAATTCCCCGTCCGGTCGAAGAACTGGATGCAACTTTTCAAAGACAAACAAAAAAGGCTAAAAAATGATACTCGCCAAAGTAACAGGTACCGTGATCTCAACGCAGAAAGATGAGAATCTTAATAGTCTCAAACTTCTTCTTTGCCGGGAACTGGATAGCGATCAGAAACTGCTGGATACCTATCATGTAGCTGTTGATGCTGTCAAAGCTGGCCAAGGCGATATAGTTCTGCTTGCTTCAGGATCATCGGCAAGAATGACTAATATTACACGGAATGCACCTATCGATGCGGTAACAATTGCGATTGTCGATAATGTTTCAACGGCGAAGGTTTAACTATGAAGCTCGGACGAGTTATAGACAATTTATGGACTGAAAACAAAGTTGAACAGCTGCACGCTTGCAGATTTCATATTGTACAGCCTGTTGACAGTAATCTGCAAAATGTATCCCGGCCTTTAGTCGTCGCTGACCCTCAGAATATTGCTGGGATCAATGATATTATTGTTTATGTTACCAGTGCCGATGCATCTCAGGCATTTGATTCAGGTTTTGCCCCGGTCGATGCCAGCGTAGTCGAACTTGTGGATTCAATCGATTAATAGGAACCCTGATGTTTTTAGCTCGAATAACAAAAAACGTTACTTCTACCATTAAACACCCCGCTTATGAAAGCAGGATTGTTTATGTTATACAGCCGGTGATGCCCGATGGTAAAGACACCGGGACTGAACAGGTTGCAATAGATTATATTGGTTCCGGGATTGGTGACATTGTAGTTTGCGGAGGAGCTCCGGGGGTTGCCCAGGAAGTTTTTGGTTTGGACCGTGCACCAATTAGAACATTAATAATGGCTGTAGTGGATAAGATTGACAATACCGTAAAATGAATATATACCCAAAAGAATATGGCAGTATCTGGCAGAGTCAATGCTAAGTTCTTGTATTATGTAAACTTATAGATAAAATGGACAAACTCAATTGTTATGAGTATAACTCTCAAAGACATTCAGAATAATGGTGTGGTAGGTGCTGGCGGTGCTGGTTTTCCAACTCATGTTAAACTGCAGGCAGAGCCAGAATACATTATTGTCAATGCCGCCGAATGCGAGCCTCTTTTGCATAAAGATATGCAGCTGTTGGAATTCTATGGCGATGCATTTATTGATGGCCTGAATCAGGTAATTAAAATTACCAATGCCACATCTGCTATTATTGGAATAAAATCTAAGCATGAAAGCATTATCGCCAATCTGCAAAAAAAGATAACGGCAAATATTAAAATCTGTCCGATGGATGATTTCTACCCCGCTGGCGATGAGATAACTTTGATCCATCAGACTACCGGAAGAATTGTAGAACCGGGCCAACTGCCTATTAGTCAGGGATGTATTGTTCAAAATGTAGAAACCATTATCAATATCGCATTGAATAAACCAATAGTCGAAAAGTTTCTGACTATCGCAGGTGAAGTTAAAAATCCTATGACGGTAAAGGTTCCAGTTGGCACTACATTTGCTCAGGTTCTTGAATATTTTGAGATAACCACTAAAAATTATATCATTCGCGAAGGCGGCATGATGATGGGCACGGTACAGACAAACCTTGATGCAGTTGTTACCAAGCGAACCGGCGGTCTTATTATTTTGCCAACTGACCATAATTGTGCGGTTACCTATAAAAGATACAGTGAACCTAAAAATACTATTCGTATTGCCAAAGCCGCTTGTGATCAGTGCAATTTTTGCACTGAGTTGTGTCCTCGTTATCTTTTGGGATATCCGGTAAGACCTGAACTTGCAATGCGAAATATTATGTTCAGCAGTGATGATGATCAGAGGATTAATATTGGCAATGCTTTTTGCTGTGAATGTAATCTTTGCACATTGTTTAGTTGTCCGGAAGGCCTTGATCCTGCCGGGGCAACTTTCATCGAAAAGCGTGTCGCTCAAGAACAGGAAAAATGGCAGGGTCTGCCCGTCAAAGCTCATCCTATGATGCCATATCGCAAGGTCCCTACAAAAAAACTCATGCAAAGGCTGGATGTCTTGAAATACCAGGACAAAGGCCCATTGCAGTCAATCCAGTTTAATCCAGTCTTTGTCAGAATACCGTTGTTGCAGCATATTGGTGCCACCGCAAAAGCTGTTGTTGTTGTTGGCCAGCATGTTAAGAAATACGATCTTATCGGTGAAGCCAAAACAGGAATTTCAGCCAATATCCACGCTTCAATTAATGGGACCGTAACTGTGGCAAATGAAAAAGAAATTGTAATCGAGAGGCGTCTATGAATCCATTAAATACAATAGGTATTATAGAATTAGCTAGTATATACAAAGGATATGAGGTTCAGGATCTGGTATTAAAACATGCCCGGGTTGAAAAACTTCTGGCTCGAACCATTTGTTCGGGAAAATATCTTATAATTGTTCGCGGCGAACTGGCCGATGTCGAAGATTGTCTTGAAATGGCAAAAAAGACAGGTAGTTTCTCCATTATAAATACTTTATATGTTCCTAATGTCGATGACAAAATCTTCAGTGCCATTAGTGGCTGTATTACTCTGGATTGTGAAAAAGTTGATGCAATGATTCTTCTGGAAACTTTCTCGGTGGCAGCAGTAATAAAAGCTGCTGACTTAGCAGTTAAAGAAGCTGATATTGATGTCCCAAGAATACATGTAGCGATGGCTATTGGCGGCAAAGGATTCGCTGTCTTAACTGGAAATGCCGATTCGCTTAAATCTGCGATAGTCCCTGCTGTTGAGTTTCTCAGCGATGATGGCTCTCTTGCAGGATATACTCTGATAACCAATCCGCATCCTGATGTTTTGCGGGATTTAATCTAAATATTTTCAAGATATTATATAAAAAGAGGTAAATAATGAATTCAAATGAATGGGAATTGAAAAAACAAATTGTCGATATTGCCCATAAACTCTGGGAACTTAGATTTGTTGCCGCCAACGATGGCAATATCTCTATCAAGATGAATGACCGGGAAGTTTTGACTACCCCAACTGGCATAAGCAAAGGTTCACTTACTGTTGATATGATTATCAAAACTGATATGAAAGGCAAACCCATTACTTTTAATTCAAAGTATAAGCCTTCCAGTGAAGTTAAAATGCACATTGAAGTTTATGAACAGCGTTCAGATGTCAAATCTATTGTACATGCTCATCCACCGTTTTGTACAAGTTTCGCTGTTGCGGGTATTCCCCTGGATAAGTGTATTTTACCTGAAGCTATTCTTACTTTAGGCGCTGTGCCCATTACTCCCTATGGTATGCCCTCGACTATGGAAATACCTGATGCGATTCGCCCTTATATTCAAAATACCGATGCGGTTCTGCTTGCTAATCATGGTGCTTTGACAATGGGACATGATTTGACCGCTGCTTATTATCGTATGGAAACCCTGGAGCATTCAGCTCATATTCTTTATCGTGCAATGCAGCTTGGTAATATAAATCAGATTGCACCTTCTGAAATTGTTCGCCTGATGCAATTACGTAAGGATATGAATATTCCTGGTAAAATTCAGGAGCCCACCAAATGCATGGCTGGTGGCGATGTTTCTGATGCAATGATCGATGAGATTACTCGTAAAGTCATGGAAAAAGTTCGCAACAGTAGATAATAAAACAGTGGAATGATAATATGCTTATTCTTATAGCCAACCCAGGAAGCACTTCATATAAATCCAAGCTTTTTGAAACTGATGGTATGAAATGCCTTTACCAGTGCTCAGTTGAACGCATTGGCGACAAGCAGGGTATCGTTACTTATACATTTAACGATGGCCAGGCGATCACTGTTGAACCGGTGATTGAAGATTATCATTCTGCTATAAAAATCACTTTGGATATCCTTCAGCAGCAATTTCCTGTTGATAGTATCGCTGCTGTAGGATTCAAAGTTGTTATTGCTAAAGATGTTTCAGGTTGTGTTGAATTGACCGAAGATGTCCTTGACGCTATGAATGAATATATGGTGATGGCTCCTGTTCACACCCAGGTTTATCTGACAGCGATTGAGATTTTCCGTGACCTTATGCCAGATACTCCCATGATTGGATTATTTGAGACCGCTTTCCATTCAGCAATAACACAAGAAAAATATCTCTATGGTATCCCCTACGAATTTTACCGAAAATATGGTATTCGTAAATACGGTTTCCATGGTGCATCTCATCGCTATATAGCTCATCGGATTGCCGAGCAATATAATGGCGGCGATAGTAACTGTCGTATCATATCATGTCACCTTGGCGGAAGCTCCAGTGTATGTGCTATAAAAAATGGCGTTTCGATTGATACCTCGATGGGAATGAGTCCTCAGAGCGGATTGCTCAATGCCAAGCGAGTCGGAGACCTTGACCCATTTGCCTTATTATATCTTATGGAAAAGGAAAACCTTTCGATTGCACAAACACGCGAAGTGCTTTCTGATAAGAGCGGTGTTCTGGGCATTTCTGGTATCAGCGGCGACTTTAGAGATATAGAAGACGCGATGCTTGCCGGTGACCTCCAGGCTAGAGCGGCTTTCAACACTTTTGCTTATTATGCTAAAAGATATGTCGGGGAATATTTAGCTACTCTAAATAGCACCGATTTTATTGTTTTTACCGCAGGTTTGGGGCAAAATTCACCTTTGATGAGAAAAACCATTCTCGATAATATGGGAAATCTTAATATTATTCTCGATGATGAGAAAAATAATCTTAATCCATCTGAAGGTTTAATATCTACCGATGACAGTCCGGTTAAAATAGCGGTCATACCTACTAATGAAGAATGGGTAGTCCTTCAGGCTGTTACACAATATTTGCAATAGGAAAACGCTAAGCGTAATGCTCTTTGTCAAAATAAAATGAGTTTACTTCTGCATTAGAAAAGTCCAGATTATTTTTGTGGCAGATATTCTTTTGTTTCAAATGAATTAAGGATAATATTTCGTCCTTCCTGAAGAGATTTAATCTGCCCACAGGCAATTGCCTGCATGATAATATTGCCGCTTGCGGATGCTTCGATGGGCCCTGCGATTATTTTTTTAGCAGTCTGGTTCGCGGTTAGTTGACATAATAATTCATTTTGTATACCACCGCCAACAATATGGATGGTATCAATGGTTTTTTTGCTTAAATTCTCAAGGCTTAGCATTGCAGTGTTATATTGTTCTGCTAAGGCATCAAGGATGGCCCGGACGATTTGACCTTTGTCCGATAGTTGTTGCTGATTAGTCTGTTTCAGATATTGGTTTATCTTATCGGGCATATTTCCTGGGCTAAAGAATGATTCATGGCTGAGGTCAAGTTTTATATTGGCCATGGAGGCATTTTGAGCCATCGCTACTAATTCGCTATAGGAAAGTTTTTCACCATTTTGCTGCCAGTAATTTTTGCATTGCTGCAGAGGCCAAAGCCCCATCATGTTTTTCAGCAACCGAATTTTATTACATACGCCGCCTTCATTAGTGAATGTTTGCTCGAAAGTATCCTTGTTTATGACAGGACTGTCAGCTTCGATGCCCATAAGGCTCCAGGTGCCGCTGGAAATATAAGCCCAGCTTGCGCTTTGGCTTGCTGGTATAGCCATCACAGCACTGGCGGTATCGTGTGATCCGACGGCAATTATATCAATTGGGTCAATGTTTAACTCTTTACATATCTGGCCTTGGAGTTTGCCGACAATTGTCCCTGGCTGTACAATAGTTGGCATGATATTTACCGGTAAGCTGAGTTTGTCAAAAATTGTCTGTGACCATTTACCAGTGGAAATATCCATAAGTTGCGATGTGCTGGCCAGAGAGTATTCAGCGAATTGCTGGCCACAGAGATGATAGGAGACAAGGTCAGCCATGAAAATCAGGCTTGACACTTTATTAAGCAATTCAGGGTTATAGTGTTTTAGTGCCAAAAGTTGGAACAGTGAGTTGATTTTCATAAACTGAGTGCCGCTATTTTGGAAAATATCCCAAAGGGGCATTATTTCGAATGCTTTTTCCGGGATGCCATCGGTTCTGCTGTCTCGGTAATGATATGGGTTTTCGATTAGTTTCCCATTTGTATCCAGCAGGCCAAAGTCAACGCCCCAGCTGTCAACGGCAATACCGGAGATTTTGACTTCTGTGGCATTTACTGCTTTAGAAATACCCCTTTTTATTTCGGTTAAGATTAAATCAAAGTCCCAACGCAGCGAATCATTTTCCTGGACCGGGATATTAATGAAGCGGTGGATTTCATTGAGTTTGATTTGTTCAGATGAGACATCACCAAGGATTATTCTGCCGCTTTCGGCCCCAAGATCAATGGCAATATAACTTTTTGTCTCTTTCATGATATTTTGGACTCCTGTATTATCTGAATTTGAATCACTCCAATAATTTATAAGTTTAAGGTATAAAAAAGTCAAAAGAAAACTTTTATAGCAATGAAATATACAAATATATTTTGTCACAACCATCCCATAGTCTAGGGAATAGGTGTGTTAAGCTGATTTGCGGTAGCAAAAATAGCTTTTTTTTGGGGT
>JAEIOG010000008.1 GCA_016342495.1 Phycisphaerae bacterium | reverse complement strand
AAAAAAAGCTATTTTTGCTACCGCAAATCAGCTTAACACACCTATTCCCTAGACTATGGGATGGTTGTGGAAAAAATTGCAACCCAGGCAATGGCCGATCAGGCCGGTATCTCGATACATAAGATGTATCGGAGTATGACTCGAATTCATATTTTACTGCAGAATTGCATTAGCCGGACATTACTGAATGAGGAAATTCATAATGAATAAAAAACAAGAAGAATTTCTTTTGCATCAATTAATGCTAAGTGCGATAGAAGGTAATATTTCACCTGAGGATTTCGCAATTCTTGAACAGAAACTAAGCAATGATCCTGAAGCAGTTGAAAAATATTGCGAGTTAATGATTACTTGTTCACTAGTCACTAAACCAGGTTCAGTTGAGTTAGATTATTGCCAACAGAATAATGAGATAAATGCAACATCTTTGTTTGCGGAATTTATCGAAAAAGAATATGAACAGCAGGCCAAAATAACACAAATAGAGAACCCCAACAGCTATTTTCGAGCCATCGAAGCCGTTTTTGGTAAAAGAGACAGTTTGCCTGCCTCATCATATCAGAGAAAAAATATTTCATTTTCCTCAATCGCCAGAGTTTTAGGGGCAATTGCGGCTATGGTGCTGATTGCTTTAATCTTGAACTGGTCTGGAAATTTGATCAAAACCGATACTCATGCAAGAAAAATTCCTAAACAACCAATTCAATTGGCCAAAATAGTAAATTCAGCCAATACTGTCTGGGGCGAAGACTGTGGTAAAATTGGAGATAACTTTGAACTATATAATAATCGTTATCATTTAAGGTTTGGAATCGTTGAGATAGGTTTTGATAATGGAGCTGTAGTTACAATTCAGGCTCCTTGTACTTTTGAGTTGGAAAGTGAGACTCAGCTTTATCTGGCCAGCGGTAATTTAAGTGTAAATATTGGCGATAATAATGACCTGGGATTCATAGTTCGTACCGCAGGCGCTACTGTTGTTGATTATGGCACAGAATTTGCGGTCTGGGCTAATGAAGCCGGTGAGACAGAAACCTGTGTTTTTGACGGCGAGGTAGCTATTCGCGAAGGTTCTGATCCGGTAAGGACTGGCAAATCTATTATGCTTGTAGCTGGTCAGGGCGCTTCAGTAGATATTACAGGAAAGGCATCCCGAAGTAAGTTCGTAGCCAACAGATTCATACGCAAAATACCTGATTATCAGGGTATTGGGGTGCCAGGTAAAATTATAGATTTAGCTGATGTTGTTGGAGGAGGCAATGGCTATGGCAGTGGCCAGCCAGATCGCTATATCGATCAGCGGACCGGTAAACTCCAGAGAGGATTTACTGGCGGCAATGATCATATAGTTGAAAAGTCCAATATATTTTTCCCTGTATTTGACCTTGATTTTATTGATGGGGTTTTTGTCCCAGATGGCGGAGAAGGTAAACCTACGATTTCTTCAGATGGGCATAAATTTGAGAATTGCCCAGATACTTGTGGCCAAACCATAGAAGATATTTTCAATGGCGAAGTTACAGGTAGCTGGAGTTCTGACGGCTTGCTGCATGAACTGATTTATAAAGGTGTAAAATACGGCAATCAAAAGCATCCTTCGATAGCCATGCATACCAATGTTGGCATGACTTTTGATTTGGAAGCCATACGTAGGGCAAACCCTGGATCTCACATTAAAGCTTTTAGAGCCCTTTGTGGGATTTCCGATCAGGCTATTAGCAACTCGTCAAAGGCTGATTTTTGGGTTTTGGTTGATGGTCAACAGAAATTCTCGATTATTGAGCAGAAGCCTATGTCTAATTTTAGAAGTATAGATATTCTGATTAATTCAACCGATAAATATTTGACATTGATAACAACCGATAATGATTTATCGCCATCGAATGACTGGTGTTTCTTTGCAAAGCCGGTTTTGATTCTTGATTCAGAATAATAGGAGATAGGAATTTTAGAGTAATTATGAATATATAATAGTGTTTGGAACATATTCATCATTTTAATAAAAGATTAATAGTGTATTGATTAAAAAGTGAGCTAACGGTTATCCTTGGCCGGGTTCGTTAGCCCACCTGGTGGTCTGATGGGTTTTATGTGCGCCCAAAAGAGCCATTTATAGAATATCGCATAATATTTCAATTCGCAAGAATAAAGTTCTATATAGGAAAAGGAGGTTTTTTTAACAGTTAATTTGGGTAATGATTTTTTTGAATTTTTTGTAAATGTTAGTGCTTCACATGGAGAAGCATAGTTATTAATCACTTATATTCAAGGAGTGTAGGTTATGAAAAAAATTGCAAGCATTTTAATTTGCCTGGCAATGTGCTCAGTAGTTCATGCTGGTACAGCTCAATGGCAACAACGCGTCGAGGATGTCTCGGGCAATGTTGTTATCGATACTACGGGCTGGGATTTCGACGGTACAACTGGTATCGCATTTGATTATGGAGATCTCGATGAGGATGATAATCCCGGCACAATAGGAGCTGGGGCGACAATCGAGTATATCTATAATATGACCGATGTCAGCGCGGCATCAACAGCCTTAGGCGTATGCAATGGCTGGAATAATTCCGAAAAAAATGCGTTCAAGGCTGAACAGTGGAATGCTACTGGACATTTTGGTATTACAATTCCTGGTGTCGTAGACACGCATTTCAATGATGCCCCTACGATTTATGGTGCAAATGTTCATGTAACATTTGTTAACCGTACCGATGGCTATTTTGAAATTTTTGTCAATGGTGAATCACAGGGCGTTGCCTCCCGTGGAGGTTTTTATACCAATGGTGGCGTGGGTACTCTTGGTTCATACAATGTATTAACTACTGATACATTTACCGGTAAAATATTTGGTGTTGCTACATATGAACGTGCATTGACTCCTGATGAAGTAGTTGCAAACTATGAAGCATGGCTTTCAGATAGAACCACTGCTTCAAATCCAACTCCGGCAAATAATCAAGATGAAATTGATGCAGATGCAGATTTAACTCTAATGTGGGATGCTGCAACAGATCCAAATACTCCAGGAGTTGTTTATCCTGATCTTGATGGCCATTATGTATATTTCGGAACTGAAGGTAATCTTACCCAGCAGGGAACCATGCTTGGCGCTGCAGTTACTACCGCAACAATCGCTGCTGCTGATATCGATCCCGATGCCCAGTATTTCTGGCGTATTGATTCAGTTTTTGATGGCGAAGTATTTCAGGGCGCAACCTGGACATTCTTTACCGAATTATCAATTCCACAGATTACTGGCGATCCAGCCGATGTTGCTGTACTTGCTGGTCGTGACATAGAATTTACTGTTGAAGCCTATGATCCACTTGATGGAACTTTAGGATATCAATGGATATTTGACCCCAATTCCATTGTTGTTGGCGATGAACAGATTGTCGGTGAAGCTGCGGTTCTGGCTCTTAGTGATATTACTGAAGCAAACGCTGGCAACTATAAATGCATTGTTTCTAATATTAATGGTAATGCAACTTCAGCAGAAGCTATCCTGACAATTGGTGCTAAAGTAGCTCATTGGCCATTTGACGGCAATGTAACAGAAGTTGTTACAGGTACAGCATGTACTCCAATGGGCGATCCTGTTTTTGCAGAAGCTATTGTGGGTGACAATTCAATCGAATTGGATGGCGAAGGCGATTATATCGATGTACCAGTTACTGCTGTTGCTGGTATGCCTAAAGATCAGTTCTCGATAGCTGCATGGTATGCTACTTCAGTAGAAGGCGTTGGCCAGAATTTATTTGGTTTTGCTGCCGCAGACAATAAGCGCATCCTTAGCACTCATTTCCCATGGAGTAATGGTAATGTTTACTTTGATGCTGGCCCTGGTGTTGTTGCCGGTGACTATGATCGTATTAATGGCGCTCATGGTGACTGGGCCAAAGATGGCCTATGGCATTTGGCGGTTCTAACCAAAGACGCAAATGCTGGTGTTATGAAGATTTATGTTGATGGCGCTCTTTGGATACAAGGCACTGGCAAGAGCAAACCTTTAGGGGATATTGCTAAAGTTGTGCTTGGTGCAAACATTAACGAAGGTTATGATTCTCAGAATCCAGAAAGCCAGTTAGTCATTAGCATGTTTAACGGCAAAATTGATGATCTAAAGATTTACGATATCGCTTTGGACGCTTATGATGTTGCTCAACTATACTATGATGTAACCGGAGAATCTCAATGTCTCGATCAACCAGCTACGGATCTAAATAATGATTGTGTAGTTAATTTGGAAGATTATGCGATTATTGCAAGCAATTGGATGCTTTGCAATAGAGTTCCTGCTACAGCTTGTGATGAGTAATTAACACCTTTAGTATAGTTTGAAATTCTAAATTCTTAAGAAAGGAATAGAGCAATGAAAAATATATTTGTTTTAAGTATGACTTTATTGGTGCTGTTGGCAGGGCAATTAACCGCTCAGACCAATCTGGCACTTAGTGGTTCAGCTACAGCCAGTTCAATGGACTATGGCTGGGTTGAAGCCAATGGTATTGATGGTAATACCGGTACCGGTTATCACTCGGTTGAAGCCGCTGCTTTGCATTGGTATGAAGTAGATCTTGGAACTACTTGTCAGTTATCAAAAGTGGAAATTGTTAATCGTGGTGGCTTTTTGGCACGTCTTAATGGCGCAATTATTAAATTGCTTGCAGCAGACAGAACAGAACTTTATGTTACTGATCCTGTTGCTGATTCTCCAACTATTGCAATTTTTGACAATGCTGGCGAAGGTTTCAGAAATGTTCGTTATGTACGTGTCGAAAAAGACAGTGCCCAGGGCAATCCACTTACTATTATGGAACTGAGAGCTATTGATGCTGCTACCGCAGCTGTTAATGTTTCTCCTGTTAATGGTTCTGTAGGTGTTTTGATTGACAAAAATGATACCAGTGAACTTAGCCCAACTCTACAATGGACTGCAAGTGCAAATGTTACTGCTGAAGATATCAGCGGATATTATGTTTTCTTTGGTACAGATGCTGCTGTAATTGAAGCAGCCGCTCAAGGTGACGCCGCTATGCTGGGCAGTACGCACATGACAGCTACTTCATATCAACATACCGCTGATCTTGAAAAAGATGAAACCTATTACTGGCGTGTTGATACCAGACTTCAAGATGACCCAAATACCATTATTGGTGCAGTATGGAGCTTTGGTACAGAATTAACTTTGCCACAGATTGATCTTCAGCCACAAGATATGATTGTTCCTGAAGGAACTGATGGTCTATTTACTATTGAAGCAACCGACCCATTAGGTGGCAATTTGCTTTATCAATGGTGGATTGATCCTAATGCTGTTGTTGAAAATGATGAGTATGCTTTAACCGATGGAGCTGATTATATTGGTGTTGCAACACCTCAACTCACAATAACCGCTGTTGATGACGATGATGATGCTATGTATTATTGTGTCGTAACCAATGCTGCAAATGTTGCAAAGGTTCAAAGTACCGATCAGGCACAGTTGATTATTGGTAAACAGCTTGGCTACTGGGCTTTTGACGGTAATCTTACAGATGCGAAAAATGGTAATACCGCGACTAATACAGGCGAGACAGCAGAAGGCTATGACGCTGGACTTATTGGTGACGGTCAGGCTTTAGACTGTACTGCCAGTGCTGGTATTACAGTCCAAAACACTTTGGATACTTCCAGCTGGTCATTTACCTGGTGGGAAAAAGCAGATGCTACTGGAACCCAGGATTGGGAATCCATGTTAGCCGCTGGCCCTTCTGCTGGTTATGAAAACTTTGAATTTAACCGTTATCAATCAGCCAGATATGCTCACGGTATTAATGGCAATGCTTATCGTTATACTGATGCGGCAACGCCTCTGCCACGTCAACAATGGTATTTCCATGCTGTTACATTTAATCAGTATACAACTGAAGCTGTTTGGTATATTGATGGCGTAACCTTAACTAAATTTAATGTTGGCGGAGTGCCAGCCATCGATGAGTTGATTTATGTTGGGGATACCCGCGATGGCGGTCAGCCTTATAGTGGTTTGATTGATGATCTTAAATTCTATAACTATCCAGTCAGCCCAGTTCATGTGGCAACTGAATATACCGATGTAGTTGGCGGATGGGTCTGTACAGAAGTCCCAGCTGGTGACTATGATGGTAATTGTATCGTTGACATCAATGACCTTAGTGTGATGGCTACCGATTGGCTTGCCAGCGGTTTCTTCCCACTATAAACTTTTTGATTCTTGAATGTTCCCAGAGCCCGGGTGCACAGACCCGGGCTCTATAAATTTATGTTTGTTAGAATAATTATTAAGACAAATAATCCCTTGTACTTTTGTGATTATTCCCTATATGGAGAGTTTTATGAAGAAAAAAGAAGGTTTTACACTTATTGAGTTACTGGTGGTAATCTCAATTATAGCGTTGCTGGTTAGTATCTTGATGCCCGCTTTGGCCCGAGCACGTGAATTAGCCCGGCAAACTTACTGTTTGAGTAATCAGTCACAAATGAGCAAAGCCTGGTTAATGTATGCCGATGATAATGATGGACGCATGGTGTCTGCTAATACTTATGCTAACGGCTGGGCTGACATGCCTAGGAATCCTCCCGGAACAAGTACTGACCCCGGTACAGGTGGAATGGATTTATTCGCTGATCTCGTGGAAAAACAAAATGCGGTCAAACGCGGTAAATTATTCCAGTATCTTAATAATATTGAAGTTTATAATTGCCCGTCGGACAGAAGAACCTTTAGAGCCGGCAAAACCTCTTGGCGTTCATATTCGATTTTAGATGGCTTGAATGCATCTTATAATACAACACCTGTTTATAAAATCGATGCAATTACTATGCCGTCAGACAAAATTATATTTACTGAAGAACTGGATGGCCGTGGTTTTAACTGGGGTTCATGGGCAATAGGTTCCCCTCACAATAAAAGTCTTTATTCATGGGTTGATGTTCCGGCTTCTTATCATAAAATTGGTTCAACTTCAGCTTGGGGTGATGGCCATGCCGAAATGATTAAATGGAAAGACCCTCGAACTATTAAAATTCATGCTGAAGTTGAACGCGGTGCTTTTGGTGCAGGATCAATTCCGAATTCATATAGCTCCACACCAACTAACAATGAAGATATTTTATATTTAAAGCAACATTGGCCACGTACAAAATAAAATATATCACCAATGTAGAGTCATATCATTGCCCTGGTGATAAACGTGAAAAATATAGCCGCCCAGCTTTCCGTAGTTATTCTATTGTTGGAAGCCTCTTTGGCGAACAGTATTGGACTCCGGCATTAAAACAGTATTGTTTGACTAAAACAACACAGATAAAAGGAACTTCTGAAAATATTTTTTTGTCGAAGAATCGGAACCGCGTAGCTATAATCTTGGCAGCTGGATTTTGAATCCAGATGGTTCGGTACATGAAACGCTGTTATCCATGGAAAGGGAAAAGAAATTTGTAATACCCTAAGAGTATTGCTTTTGAGCTCAAAGTAGAAAAATTTTTTGCTGGCAAGGAACAAAAAATCGTGCATATTTGTAGATATTCGCGTTTTTTTGTTCCGCACTTCAGACAGAAAAGGATTAGCTCGCCACATGTGTAATTGTTTTTTTAATTTCTTAATATCGTTAAAGTGGATCTATAGAAATAAGTGTCCCAATCACTGATATTTTACCAGAGTGAATATCCGCCATCAGTGACAAGTTCGCCCCCGGTCATATAGCTGGAAGCATCCGAAGCTAAAAACACGATAGCCGGGCCAATCTCCACCGGTTGGGCCATTCGCCCCATCGGGATACGAGGTACCCACCATTGCTCTTGAAGTTCCTTAAATCCCGCAACCATTTCGGTATTATGGTAACCTGGGCTTATGGCATTGACCCGAACACCGCGAGGTGCCCATTCTGCGGCGATAGCCTTGGTCAGCTGTAAAACACCAGCTTTTGATGCGGCATAATGAGCGATATTTTGCGGGACATTTACAATATGGGATGACATGGAAGCCATATTGATAATAGAACCAGAACCCTGCCTGAGCATTATTCTGCCAGCGGCCTGGGTGCAAAGAAAAACACCTTTGAGATTGACCGCCATCAGATTATCATAATCTTCTTCGGGTATATCTTCAGCGTTAGCAACTGTTGCTATCCCGGCATTATTAAAAGCGATATCCAGCTTGCCAAAAGTTTCGATAATTTCATCCATCATCGCATTAACCTGTTCAGATTTGCTGACATCACATTGCAGGCCAAGGGTTTTTCTTCCAGTAGAATCTGCGATTTCGCTAGCGACAGTCTGGGCATCTTTGAGCTTTGTCCCGGTAATAACAACATTGGCTCCAGCCTGAGCCAGTGCGATTGCTGAAGCTTTGCCTAATCCACGGGTGCTTCCAGTTATTAAAGCTACCTTGCCATCCAGTTTGAACTTATCCAGAACATTCATTATCAATACCCTTTCTTTAAATTAGAAAATCATTTGAAGCCGTATTAACTATTTGCACATATTACAATTTATAAATATACATTATTGCCCAGTAAATACCAGATCTTAACTATGCCAATTTTACGAATTCCATAAAAAGACAAATTAAAAGACAAGATTTTGGATACTAATAAGAACGGGGATTAACCGAAAAAGTATCGATTGGGCCATAGCCAAACACATCACGATTCACAACATTATTAAGCTTAAAGACATCGCCCTGTTTTTGATATTGAAAAGTCCATGAACTGGTTATGGAATCAATCTGAACGCCGCTGGCAAACTCGGTATATAAAGTAAAACGCATTTCATATTCAGTATCGCTTTTGCGTTCTATTTTAGAGCCTATGAATTTGGATTTCACAACCAGGTCACCATTGAGCCTGTCCCTTATAACGACTGAAGCCTTGGCATAATCGATACCGCCTTTGGCATTAAATGATGAACTAAGATGACTAATAATCAGCTCGGCATTTTCATCACTGACGGCCTGAACAATTTCGCTGTTTATGCGTTTAACCTGTTCGACATTCGTTTCGACCAGCCAATCAGCCAAAACAAATAGAGCCAACAAGGCTGGGCCATATAAAAGATATAAATTACGCTTTTCATTGCGACTGGCCGACCATATAAAAAACATAACCGTTTCGGTGAGAATTGACATAATCAAGCCAAATGTTAGTGATCCAAAAATTAGTTCTTTCATGGTTCTTCTCCAATCTCTGTTGGTAAAACTAGAAGTTTATATGATTTTGTAGTTGTTCAAGTAATAGTTTGATAGCCTGGCCACGATGAGAAATTTTATTTTTAATATCTGGCTCCAGTTCCGCGGCGGTTTTATCATATTCCTTAATATAAAAAAGCGGGTCATAGCCAAAACCTTTATCACCACGGGGATTGTCGATTATTTCACCTTTAACAAAGCCTTCGGTACAGATAACAGCATTGCCATCGGGGTCGGCCAGGCATAAACTGCAACAAAATCTGGCACGACGTTGCTCTTGCGGCACTTCAGCTAATTCTTTGAGCAGTTTACTATTATTAGCCAGGTCACGGTCAGGACTGTCATCTCCTGCATACCTGGCTGAATATATACCCGGAGCCAAATCCAATGCATCAACCTGAAGCCCCGAATCATCAGCAATCGCATAACAGTTCAGCTCTTTGGCATAAGTTGAAGCCTTAATGAAAGCATTCTCAGCAAAAGTTGAACCATTTTCTTCTACATCGCTGACATCATCAAAATCCGCCAGCGATAATATCTGAATATCCAGACCCTTAAGCATACGAGCAAACTCTGCTGCTTTTCCTTTATTCGACGTTGCTATGACAATTTTATCGATTTTCATTTTGGCAAACCATTACTTTCGATAGCATCAAGTGAAATTACAATAGGATGAAAATACATTTCGCTAAGCTTTTGAGTCACAGTTCTATCTGTCGTAACCTGTTTCATCTTTAACCCATTAAAGAAATAATAAGGAAATCGTGACAAAATACTTTTGATTCTGGGGCCTTGCCCAGCTACCACGGGTTTTCCAAAGCGGTTTTGTGTCCAGATCAAATCTTCATCATAAAATTTACCCACATAAACCCTGGAATCCAGAAGACCATGAATCAAGTATGCATCCAACTGCTGGGCTCGTATTTTTTTTACAGCTTGGACAGCATCTATTTTACGATTATAATAATTTTGTTTCGGGTCATTGGTAAAACGACACACTTCAATGCTAAGCGGAAAACGTTGGTTCAACAAATAAAAATCATCAGGCACGGCAGGGTCTTCGATAGCATCGACAATAGTAACAAAAATAAGCTGCAACTGTCTTGTCTTATCTTTGATTTTCTCGCGTTCCTTACGGGCTTTGGCTTCAGAATCAAAATAACCATAATTGACAGAATAGCCCAATATAACCCGTTGAATCCAAATATCATCAGTGCCCAAAGCTTGTTTCACCTGTGTCACCAGATCCATCGCGGTCTGCTGGTCATTGACGGTTCCAACTGAGATAGAAAATAAGGGAAAGCCGCCTTTGCTGGGTTTAGCCCAGCTAATATCGCCAGCAACAGAATCTTTGCCATAATCAGCAAAAATATCATTATTAGAATACATGCCACCCCGGTCGCATCCGGCAAAAACAAATATGGAAAAAGAGATAATTAAAATGAAGATTAATTTATGCATGCTATTTCCTTTTCTTACTGCTGGGCAGAGTCTGTGCCTTAAATATTTTCTTTATGCCGCCTTCGGCCATCTTCAGCATAGCATTGAGCTGACTATGAGTAAAACTAGTACGCTCACCTGTTCCCTGAAGTTCGATAAATTCACATTTTTCTGTCATAACGACATTCATATCCACATCAGCGGTGCTGTCAAGTTGATAGTCCAGGTCTAAAACATTCTTGCCGTTGACGATTCCAACACTAATAGCCCCGACTTTGCCGACAATTGGGTTCTCAGAAATAAGTTTTTGCTTTAGAGCTTTGTCGATAGCGTCAACTAAGGCAACATAGCCGCCATTGATTGCTGCGGTTCGGGTCCCGCCATCGGCCTGGATCACATCACAATCGATATATATTGTATTTGGTCCCAGTTTCTCAAAATCTATGACATTTCGCAAAGCCCGACCTATCAGACGTTGTATTTCTGTGCCACGGCTATCTGTATGGCCATTGCGAGGCCTTGACTTGCGGCTATGAGTCGATGATGGCAACATCGAATACTCTGCGGTCAGCCAACCCAGCTCGCTGCCTTTACGCCAACCTGGTTGGTCGGCTATAAAGCTGGCTGTGCAAAGCACTTTGGTATCACCCGATTCATAAAGAACCGAACCGCCAGCATGCTTGGTATAATTCCGGGTGATTTTTATTGGGCGCAGCTGGTCGCTTCTACGTTTAGCCATTATTTGTCCTTTGCTTTTTTAGCCATAGCGCAAGCAACTGGATGCCTTGACGCTTTGGATTGAATTGCCAGAGCGTTTTCGCTTCCAGCTAATATTATATTAACGTTGCAACAGATCCTTGACCAGCATTCTTTGGAAATGCAGGCGATTCTCGGCTTCATCAAAGATTACGCTGTAAGGAGATTCAATAACTTCATCAGTGATTTCTAAATCGCGATAAGCTGGCAGGCAGTGCATAACTTTAACATTATCATTGGCAAGTTTTACCAGATCCATATTAACCTGATAACCTTGAAAATCTTTTATTCGCTTGGCCTTTTCTTCTTCCTGACCCATTGACACCCAGGTATCAGTATAAATCACATCAGCATTTTCGACCGACGCCTTTGGATCAGTTGTCACAATAATATTTTCATCAGTTGCACCCTGACTCTTGAGCTGTTGATATAGTTCCGCTGGCATATCATAACCATCAGGACGAGCTACACAGAAAGTCATTCCAAACTTAAAGCATGCCCAGGCAAGTGATGCCGAGACATTATTGCCATCGCCGATATAGGTCAGTTTTTTACCTTTAAGATCGCCCAGGTGTTCATATGCGGTCATAATGTCAGCCATCCCCTGGCAAGGATGATATTTATCGCAAAGGGCATTTACCACCGGAATCGTGGCCCATTTCGCTAGTTCGACCAGATCGCTATGCTTAAACACCCGCCCGACGAACATGTCAACCATACCATTCATAACCCGCATCAGGTCTTTAATGGGTTCACGCTGCCCCAGAGATCCTACATCTTCGGGTTTCAGGTAAATCGTAGCAGCTCCCAGCTGATTGGCCAGGGTTTCAAAGCTGACTCTTGTACGACAACTGGGTTTTTCAAAGAAGATGGCTATTGTCTTACCCGCTGCGCAAAGGTCGCGTCCACCATCTTTATAAAGTTTTTTAAGCTCGATTGCCTGATAAAGTAACTCATGCAGTTTTTCACTGGAGTAATCCGCTATTGTTAGAAAATGGTTTACCATTTTTATATTCCTCAAAACTTTTTTTTATTCTTCGGCCGAAGTTGTCCCGCTGAGCTCTGTCAGGGTTTCATCAAAAATTGCTATGGCTTTATCCAGCAATTCCTGGGTCACATTCATCGCTGGCATAAATCGCAGGATATTACCCTGGGTGCAATTGATCCGCAGACCTTTCTCCCAGCACTTCGCTACAATTTCAGCACCGGGTTCATTTAGAACTATACCGATCATCAAGCCAAAACCCCGCACCAGATTGATACAATTATGCTTATCTTTCAATTCATTAAGTTTAGCCTGGGCATAACGGCCCATTTCATTGGCATTTTCCAACAAATTTTCTTCTTCGATAGCTTCTATAGTTGCAATGCCGGCGGCACAAACCAGAGGATTTCCGCCAAAAGTCGATGCATGAGTACCCGGCACCAGCGAATCGGCTATTTCTGCCCTTGCCACGATCGCACCTATTGATGTCCCGCCACCTAAAGCTTTGGCCAAAGTCATAATATCCGGTTCTATTCCATAATTCTGATAGCCAAACCATTTACCGGTTCGGCCCATGCCGCATTGGACTTCATCCCAGATCGCTATCGCCTCATTTTCATCGCAAAGGTCGCGAATAGTCTGCAAAAACTCCACAGAGGCCAGACGTACGCCCCCTTCACCCTGTATAGGTTCAATAATCACCGCAGCTACATCATCATCGAAAGCAGCCTTGAGCCCATCAATATCATTATGAGCAATATAGACAAAGCCCGGCATCAATGGCAGAAAACCTTTATGGTATTTGGGCTGAGCGGTAGCGGCAACGGCCCCTGTGGTTCGGCCATGGAAACTGCCTTCCACCGATATGATTTTATATTTATTCTTAGCTGTATGAATACGGGACAGTTTCAAAGCCGCCTCGACCGCTTCGGCACCACTATTGCAGAAAAACACCTTGCCGCCAAAAGATCTCTCACTTAGCATCTGAGCTAATTGGCCCTGCTGAGCATTATAAAAGGTATTATCCATGTGGATTAACTGCCCGGCCTGTTGCTGAATAGCATCAACTACTTTCGGATGGCAATGGCCAATCCCGCTGACTGCCCAGCCCGGAAACATATCAAGATATTCCTTGCCTTCGCTGTCAGTTATAATCGAACCGGCCCCTTTGGTGATAACAAAAGGCAGTCGCCCATAGTTTGAAATCACATATTTCTCAAATTGCTGAATTATTTCATTTGTTTGCATATCATACCTGCTTGTCATAGTTTCCGTTATAAGTTTCGCTTGCACAGCTACTTATAATTACTTATCAATATTACTAACCCGCCAGTGAGTTACTGCCAGGAAGCTTATCCAAAAGGTCAAATCAACCTAATTGAGCAATTATCTACGATTAAAAACAAATAGTCAAGGTTGATATGGCTTAAAAACAGGCTTTTTCACTGTTTCAAGATATTGGAGAGTATAAAACAACTAACAAATCAGTCAAATATCAATGCCTGGCTTACAATCACATCTGTTTACGGGGCAAAAGTCGATTAATAAATGAAATCAATCTATCTGGAAGTATTGCCTTAGCTTTCTGGCGGATTTTATAGGCGGGATCATGCTCACACAACAGCACTTCTCTCCTTCGTAAGACTTCCCTGGTATCAAAATCTTCCGTTTCAATCTTAATTTCAGGCAGAAGCGAATAATTGTCAGATACAAGATAGCCCTTTTCCTTGCAAAAACTATATAATTTCGTCCCGGGATAAGGCTGAGGATAGAAGAAATGTATTAAATTCACACCCCAATCAGCTAATTTTCGATAATATGCACGGCCATTTTCGAATCGCTCTGCTGTCTCGCCCGGATAGCCAACCATTGTAAACACTTCAGTATAAATTCCCATATCTATCGCATCACGCAATGCCTGCTCGAATTTATCCATATTGAGATGTTTGTCCATTATCTTTCTAATTTCCTGGTCGCCATGCTCCAGGGCAAAGGTAAGCCTGACACAACCACTTTTCTTCATCATCTCCAACATCGCCCGGTCTATGCCATTATCTGCCCGAACGCCATTAGGTGTCCCCCAGGTCAACTCTATGCCCAATTGCTTTCGGAGTTGGTATATTCCATCAAATATTTCCATAGCCCTGTCGTAATTGACTGTCAGGTTATCATCTTCAAATTCTAATTGTCTTATGCCATAGTCTTTGACTAGATGTCTTATTTCCTGCAAAACCTTAGCTGCCGAACTCATTCGCCATTTATATCCATTGATCGGATGTACTGAACAAAATTGACAATCCCAGGGACAGCCTCTACTGGTAAAAATGCTAGCTGTTGGCTTGTGTGATATCCGCCGCGGCGAAAGATTTTTATATAAATCCATGGGCAACAAATCTCTGGCCGGCTCTGGAATCAAATCTAAATCCATGATCTGTTGAGTCTTCTCACCTGGAAGCAACTGAGGCTTTGAAGCAGACAACAGCCCCTCAATTTGGTCAGGTTCCAGGCCATCAGCCAACTGACGCATGGCTATTTCGCCTTCGCCTACCAGCCAATAATCAGCTTTGCTTGTCATATAATCTTGCGGACAGGTTGATGGGTGCACCCCTCCCATTACGACTGGGATATCTTGATACCCCTCTTTAATTGCACAGCATAAACTTTCTGCTACCTCATACATATGTGAAAATGGAATTGTAATCCCAATCAAATCGAGCCTGTTACTTAGAAGATCGACTACCTGACAATCCAGCAAACCCACCCGCAAAGAGCCATTGGGCATTTTTCCCCGCTGTTTAAAGCCTTCGGCTAATGAGTCGATTATCTGTATTTGATGGCCATGCTGACGAAGATAACTGGCTAAATACCCCAATCCAAGATTCTGTGACAGGACAACATCAGCGTTATTACGAAACAGCCAGGATGGGTTAATAAGAGCTATCTTCACAAACAATTCCTTACACATACGTCTAGATCTATTCTATGCAAACAGTTACAACTATAACCATATCGGTTATTTTGCATAAAAACGCTAACGCAAATCAATTTCAGCGGCTTTTTGATATCAGCTGTCAATTATCAATTGTCAATTATCAATTACTCCCGAGGCTTTCCCTCGCCCTTATCCTCAAAATACCGCCTAATAGCGGCATTGCCCTGTTTGACAATCTCAATCGGCGGTTCTTCCAGCGGGTTGCCGTAGAGGAAAATGGCTTCAGATGCATCGGATTTATCCCAGATGATCGCCATATCCATTTCGGTAATCCAGACCGGCAGGGTTTTGAGTTTATTATTTAACAGATGTACGCGTTTAAGGTTAGTCAACCGGGTAATTTCCTCGGGAAGACTGGTTAGTTTATTATTACTAAGCATCAATTCTTGCAGGTTAGACAACTTTTCGATCTCAGCCGGCAGACAAGTCAGATTACTATCTTCAACAAACAAGGTTTCAAGGTTGCTGAGCTGACCAATCTCTGGCGGTAAACAAGTCAGCTGGTTGAAACTGACATCAAGGTTTTTCAATGCAGTCAACTTACCGATCTGAGGCGGTAAACTGGATAACTCAGTTTTAAAAATAACCAGCTTTTCCAGCTCGGTGAGCTCACCAATCTCGGCCGGCAACTTTATCAGGTCCATTCCAGATAGATATAGTGTTGTGACATTTTCAGCCTTGGCCTTTTTAATCTTCTTGAGAGCTTTATCATAGGCCATTTGCTGTTTAGCTGCTATCTTAGCTTTTCTCTGGACAATGCTTGCTGGAAAACCTGCATCATCAATTCCAAAATATTGCTTTATAGCGGCCCTGCCCTGTTTGACAATCTCAATCGGTGGCTCTTGAAGAGGGTTGCCGTAGAGGTTTATGCCTTTAAAATTCCCATGTTCTCCCCAGAGAATCTTCATATCCATTTCCGTAATCCAGCCAGGTAAACTCTTAAGCTCATTACCCCTAAGATCAAGACATCTAAGGTTAGCCAGCTGGCTGATTTGATCGGGAATGCTGTTTAGTTTATTATTGCAAAGCCTCAACTCTTGCAGAGCAGTCAACTTTCCGATCTCAGCCGGCAGACAAGTCAGACGATTATCTTCCACAGAGAAGATTTCAAGGCGATTAAGCTGGCCAATCTCCTTCGGTAAACCAGTCAGCTGATTGTCATGAACAGCAAGCTGCTTCAATGCAGTCAATTGCCCGATTTCTGGCGGTAAACTGGATAGCTCAGTTTTAAAAATAAACAATTTCTCCAGCCAGATAAGTTCACCAATCTCCGGCGGTAACTTGCTAAGAGGTATTTCATGCAGCCACAGATAAATGGCATTTTCATCTTTAGCCTTTTTAATCTCGCTGAGAGCTTTATCATAGGCCGCACGCTCTTCGGCGATCATCTTAGCTTCTTTAACATCATCACCAGCTTTTGCGGTTGCTTCCTTATCCGCAAAATACTGCTTAATCGCTTCCTTGCCCTGCATCACAATATCTATCGGCGGCTCTTGAAGAGGGTTGCCGTAGAGGTTGATGCCTTTAACTACAAAGCCAGTCCCCCAGCGAATATTCATATCCATTTCAGTAATCCAGCGAGGCAGGATTGTAAGTTTATTATTACTAAGATCCAGAATTCTAAGGTTAGTTAACTGCCTGATTTCCTCGGGTAGGCTGGTTAGATTATTATCATCAAGATATAAAAATTCCAGATTGGATAACTCACCGATCTCAGCAGGAAGATAATTTAAGCTATTACCGGTAAAACTTAATTCTTCGAGGTTACTAAGCTGGCCAATCTCAGGAGGTAAGGCTATCAGATCGTTATAAGTAATAAAACAAGATCTCAATGCTGTTAAATTGCCGATCTCAAGTGGTAAACTTAATAATGGATTACAGGAAATATATAGTTCCTTTAGTTCATAGAGCTGGGATATCTCGTTCGGCACTTTTGTAAGGTCTATAGAAAAAATGTTGAGCATGTTAGCTTTATTGACTTTTGCCTGCTTAATCATAAGCAGGGCTTTATCATAAGCCGCCTGTTGCCTAAGTGTCATTGTATCATTTTTTTGAGCAACATCTTCCGATGAGCTGATATTGAAGGGTTCGCTTTTACTGTCACAGGAGGTTAAGGCGAGCATGATTGTTGCTGCGATAATCGCTATTATGCTTTGGCTTACATATTTGGTCATGGTTTGATCTCCGCTGGGGGCCGTTAAGCTTCATTTCTGCCGCAGGGAGATTATAAACCGGGCCATACTGCTATGCAATAGAAAAAAACTGGTACGATCAACCCTGCCCAACCGCCACAATCAAGGCCGGCCCAGCAGGAATCTTCAATAATATCTTAAAGTCAGCCACAAATCAGCGTCAAAGAGCCGCCAATGCCCCCGCCAGCGGCCCGGACCGATAAATAAAAGCCGGATTTCAGCGTAAAACAGCCATTTCCCCCTTCGAAACAGGCAAAATCATGCTTAAAAGAGTAATAATCAAGTTCACTTCTGACAGAATCAAGTTCACTTTCGACAGAATTGAATTCACTTCTAACATAATTGAACTCACTTTTGACAGAATTGAATTCACTTTTGCCAGAATCAAGTTCACTTTTAACCCAACCAGGCTGAGCCTGCACACAACAGGCTGAGCCTGCACCCTCCTTACATAAGAATCACTGGTTGGCAAGTGCTATCGGCGGCGTTGCCGCCTGCATCAGCCAGAACGTCGCAGGCCGAGGGAAAATATTAATTCGCCCGTGACATATTTGGTAGAGACAAGGCACCCCTTGTCTGGGCATCCGGCCAGATGTCGAGCACCAGAGACAAATGTCAAATAGAATACCAGCGTTATGATTCATTCAATAAGTAGCGCAAGCATCCTGCTTGTCATTTTTCCCCAGGCAACAGCACAATAAAACCAATGTCAAGCAGGATGCTCGACCTACTTGGCCCAATGCAGGCTGAGCCTGCACCCTCCAGCTTGAACCTGCACACAACAGGCTGAGCCTGCACCCTCCTTACATAAGAATCACTGGTTGGCAAGTGCCACCGGCGGCGTTGCCGCCTGCATCCGGCTGAACGTCGGATGCGGGGGACAGGGTCTTTAATTAAATCATTACTTTTATCCGCAGATGAACGCAGATAAGAGCTGCTTAACAGCAGCGAAGATGAATTTTATATATTTTCGTATTTCAGCGGCGGTCGCCGATGTCTTATCTGTGTCTCAGTAAAGCTGGCTATGCCCTTTGTAAAGCTGGCTATGCCAGTCTGCGGATAATATTTGTTTTTAATTAATCCACTTACTCGGTGGCATAATGTAATTTGCGGTTCGGGCCGCCGGTTATTGTATAGCGTTGGGCAATATGGGGTACGATGCTGATTGTGAAGCAGTCTTTGCTTTCGTTTAAGGTGTAGTTTACAGGGAATTTTATTCCATAGCGGCCATGCCAGGTGCTAAGGAATCCCCCTGAATCCGATTGCCAGCCATCGATAGTCTCCGGGCAGCTGCCTTCGGTTTCTATCTGAGCTTGTATCTTCCGGGCGGTGGCATCGGCGAAGTCTTTGGCATCGGCATAAGCCAGCTGCGCCCATAAGAGCATTATGATAAAGATTAAAATGCTCATAAACGCATGAACAGAGGAAATATGGCGCCGCAGAAGTGGGCGAGCATCAGTTAAAGACCGCACCCAACGCATCAGCAGCAGGGAAAGCACCCACATTACAGCCAAGAAGTAACCTGCGAAAATCCAAAGTCCAGGCATATTATGCGGAAGCCCAATGAAAGCGAGTATTAGCAAAGTTGGTATTGTCAGATGAAGCAAGCCGATGGGCTCCTGCTGGTGATTTTTGATTGATCTTATGTAAAATACCAGAATAACTAACACAAAAAATATTAATATGTAAAATGATACTTCCATTATATCCATAGCTAAACTCCTTTGTTAAGCCAAAATAATCAACGGTTGACATATTCTGCGTATATCTGCGGATAACTTTGCTTTTAATTAATCCACTCACTCGGTGGCATAGTATAATTTGTTGTTTAGTCCGCCGGTTATTATATATTTCTCGCCAAAATGTTGACTGATAAAGATTGTGAAGCTGTCTTCGCTGTCATCCAAGAAGCATCTTACAGGGTATTTGATTCCATAGCTGCCATGCCAGGCGATAAGGTGGTTTCCTAAATCCGATTGCCAGCCATCGATAGTCTCCGGACAGCTGCCTTGAGTTTCTATCTGAGCCTGAAGCTCTCGGGCAGTGGCATCGGCGAAGTCTTTGGCATCGGCAAAAGCCAGCTGTGACCATAAAACCATTATGATAAAAATGAAAACACTGCTGATTATGCGAAGTAAAGGCAAACAGCGACGTTGAAGCGAACGATCATTGGTAAATAGCAACATAAATCGCCATAAAAGCAGGGATAACAAATACATCACCACCATAAAGCAGACAACGAAAGTGAAATGTCCGGGCATATTATGTGGCAGGCACATAATAGCCACTATTATCCATGACGATACAGTCAGATCATACCAACGGACAGGCTCTAGCGAACAATCCTTGAAGGATTTGATGTTAGCTGTCAGGATAACTAGTATGAAAGTGAATATTAGGTAAATGTTTGATTCCGTTATTCCCATAGCTTTGTTCCTTTGTTAAGCCAAACTGCTCAACGGTTGACTTATTCTTAACTGGTTTATCAATACTAACTCCTCACTTTGATGTTTTCAAGTATTAAATCCGCCAAATCTGTGCCTTAGCAAAGCCGAATTTGTCAGTTGGTGGGAGATTTCTATTTTAAATGGATTAACTTATACCTTCTGCGCCCCTGCTTTTATCTTAAGTTGCCTGACATTTAGCCGGAAGCTGAGACAAGGGGTGCCTTGTCTCTACAAATATGTCACGGCCGCATCAACATTTGTCCCCCGCCTGTGACGTTCTGCCGGCAGCAGCGACCAACGGAAGCGGGAGCTCCCACCGACCATGATCCTTATGTAAGTTGTAAGCAGGTTCAACCTGCATTGGGCAAAGTAGGTCGAGCATCCTGCTTGATATTGGTTTCATTGTGCTGGTGCCTGGGGATAAATGACAAGCAAGATGCTTGTCCTACATATTGAATGATTCATAATGCCGGTATTGTATTTGACCGGTGTTTCTGGCGACTGGCATCTGGCCGGGGGTGGAGACGTTGCATGCAAACTCTCTACAAAATGTGTCACGGCCGCATCAACATTTGTCCCCCGCTTATGACGTTCTGGCTGATGCAGCGACCAACGGAAGCGGGAGTACCCACCGACCATGATCCTTATGTAAGCTGTGTCCAGCTTCAAGCTGGCGACCAATGATCCTTATGTAAGTTATGTCCAGCTTTAAGCTGGATTATTATTAATTTTGAGGGGATTTTTGGGCAAATTGGGGTCTTTGGAGAAATATCCTCTATATCGAAGCCACTTTTTCACCGTTAAAGGAGTAAAATATGCCAAATAGTCGTCGTCAATTCATTAAAATGGCCGGTTTGAGCCTGGGTGCCGTTCTACTGGGCTCTGATAATTGCTTCAGCCAGAGCCCGATCAAGGGTAAAAGGCCTAATATAGTCTGGCTGATATCCGAAGATAATTCCCAACACTTCTGCAATATCTATAATAGAGATGGTGTGGATATGCCCAATGTCAATAAGCTCGCCGGCAAGGGTGTTATCTTTGACCATGCCTTTTCCAATTGCCCGGTCTGCTCGGCGGCAAGGTCTACCTTGATCACTGGCTGCTATCCTAATAAGCTGGCGATCCATTATCACCGTAAATATCAGCCAGTTGAGCTGCCCGATGGCCTAAAGCCCTTTCCGGCTTATCTGAAGCAGGCCGGTTATTATACTTCTTATTTTCGTAAGACCGATTTTAACTTTAACTGGGGCAAAGATGTCTTTGACTCCAATAAAACCTGGCAAGGCCGGCAGCCCGGCCAGCCGTTTTTCCATCAACATCAGTTCGCTATTACCCATGAAGGACCGCTGCAAAAGGCCGGCAAGACCGGTATCGACAATAAAGATATTAAACTTCCCCCTCATTACCCTGACACCGAGGTTTTCCGCAAGACTTATAATCAATATTACAAGCATCATGAGATTCTCGATGAGCAAATTGGTGAAATGGTCGCTAAATTAGAGGCTCAGGGCGTTCTGGAAGATACTTTCATCTTTTATTTTGGCGATCATGGCGGAGTTACCCCACGCAGCAAGGGTTATCTCTATGAAACCGGGCTGCATGTGCCGATGGTCATGCGGATCCCGGCTAATTTCAGGCATCTGATCGACTTAAAGGCAGGTACAAGATTCGATGGCTTTGTCAATTTTATCGATATGGCCCCAACGGCATTGAATCTGGCCGGTGTTAAGATTCCTGAGTTAGCTGATGGCAAGCCTTTCCTGGGACCTAAGGTCGATATCAAAGCTGTTGCTCGGCAGGATGAAGCTTATGGGATCGCTGACCGCTTTGATGAAAAGTATGATATGGTGCGAACTGTCCGGAAGGGTCAATTTAAGTATCATCGCAACTATCAGGGTTTTAATTTCGATGCCCTGCAGAATAATTATCGCTATAAAATGATCGCTTATCAGGAATGGAGAGAGCTTTATAAAGCTGGTAAACTCAATGAAGTGCAAAGCCAGTTCTTTTTGGGCCGTGATCCGGAGACTTTATTCGATGTGGTTAAGGATCCCTATGAAGTTAAGAACCTCGCTAAGGATCCGGCTTATCGAGATGTGTTAGCTCAGCTACGCGGCAAACTGCAAAATCAGGCTAAGGCATTGCCGGATTTGAGTTTCTTCCCGGAAAGTTATCTCTGTGAGCATGCCTTTGGCGATCCGATCGCCTTTGGAATAAAAAATAAGGGACGTATCGCCGAATTAATCGATGTGGCGGACCTGGCATTGGAAGATTATGACAAGGCCAAAGCTGGTATTGACCGGGCACTGGCAGATAAGGATCCATTCAAGCGTTACTGGGCCTTAATCGTGTGCAGCTGTTTTGGCAATCAGGCAGCGGACTTCTATGATAAGGCCAAAGCCATCGCTGAAAAGGATGATAATGAGCTGGTGAAGGTTCGGGCAGCCGAATTCCTGGGTCTTACCGGTGCTGCTGACCCGCGCCCGACCATTATGAAGGTGCTGGCCGAAACCGATAAGCCGCTGGTAGCCCTTATCACGTTAAATACCGTGGTTATGCTGACTGATGGCAAAGCCGGCTGGCAGTTTAATATCACTGATAAATCAGTGAAGGCCAAAGATAATCTTATTGACTGCCGGGTCAAGCTTTATTTAGCCGCGGAGAAATGATGGACAGCTATTAGTTAAATCAATAGATAATTATCCGGCTGAGCCAGGCAAGGTTGCAGCCGGATTTTTTTTATTATTTATCTGGCTTATCCTGAAATTAAAGAAAAGATACTCTCTGGGGAAAAAGCATCCCAACCAAAATGATCAGGATGCCGATATATATTCGCTGATAATTATAGACTCTCGCCGAAATCTGCTTTGAACTTGGCAATAAGTTTCTCCTGCCAGTTAGAAGTCGGCTCCAGCTTACCAAAGAAGAATCGCAGCACCTTAGGTTCTTCATAGAACTTCAAACCACCGATCAATTTGCGATTTTCATACAGCCAGGCGATGCGGTCGATAGTGTATTTGATCTGTGAAAGAGTAAAAACCCGACGAGGCAGAGCCAGTCTCAAAAGTTCAACAGCGGCCAGGTGATCGCTGCCGTCGGCTTCACGCTCTTCGGAGATCGTTCCTCTTTCCATTCCTCTTACGCCACTGGCGATATAGAGAGCAGAAGCTAAAGCTCCGGCGCGATATTCCCCACGAGGGACATGATCAAGGAATGCCATAGCGTCCAGATGGGCACCCAAACCGCCGGGAGGTGTGATAACCGGTATCCCCAGACGAGTCAACTCATTAACCATAAACTCAATAAAGACCGGACCCTGATTAATCATCTCTTCATCCATGGTCTCTTCCAAACCAACGGTCATAGCTTCCATTTCACGCACGGACATCCCGCCATAAGTCGAAAAACCTTCATAAAGCGGTAGCATTTCCAACAAAGTCTTAAATGTCTTTTCATCATTAGTGATAATCCCCCCGCCTCTGACATGGCCAAGCTTGCGGGCAGAGAAGTAAATGATATCAGAAGCATCCGAAATCCGCTTAGTGATTTCACGAATCGACATTTCCTTGCAGGCATCTTCACGCTGCTTGATAAAATGCAGATTATCAGCCAGCAAACTGGCATCAACAATAAAAGGTATCCCATTATCACGGGAAATTTTACTTACAATTTCATAGTTTGCCAGAGAAACCGGTTGGCCGCCGATCAGGTTAGTTCCTGCTTCAATTCTGATAAAGGCAATTTTGTCAGGACCTTCTTTAGCAATCAATGCATTTAACGCATCAATATCCATATCACCTTTAAAAGGGTCGCTGCTGATCGGGTTAAGAGCTTCGGCCTTGTATAATTCCAAAACCTTACCGCCATTAACACCAATATGGGCTTTGGTAGTGGTAAAGTGATAATTCATAGGCACAAGACTGCCTTCTTTGACCAGCATCTGAGAAAGAAGATTTTCACATGCACGGCCCTGATGGACAGGCAGGAAAAACTTTTTATCAAATATTTCAGCAAGCTTACTCTCAAGGCGGGTAAATGTCGCCGAGCCGGCATAGCTGTCATCAGCTACCATCATTGAAGCTATCTGCTTATCACTCATGGCATTTACGCCACTGTCGGTGAGCATATCAAGATAAATATCTTTATTGAAAAGTAGAAAAGTATTATTACCGCCCTCTTTGATGGCTTCCAGTCGCCTTTCGATAGGAACCAGGTCTAACCTCTGAACTACTCGTACTTTATGCATTTCAAGAGGGATTTGTTCACCCAAAAAATATTTGATATTTGCCATGGTGCTTTCTTTCTTTTTCTATTGAGCCGATTAGAAATAATTTGAATCAAATAAACATGTCCAATGCCAGTGTGAGTCAGATGGCTCAGTCTTCTGCTCAAGCTGCATACAAGCTGTTATTATATATAGTATCGCCATAAAAAACAATAAAATTACCAACAGATCAAATCCAGACAATAAACCCATAAAATGATTATTGTCCATTTTGACTCCGCAGCATCGCTGCAAATTCCTCCAGTTTTGGTAAAGTATGCCCAAATAGTTGCTGGTAGGATTCACAGAAGTAGCTAATAGGCTTATTGCCTTGAGTCACAACTCTATCCTTGGGACAGCCCCCGCGACATATATGCAAATAGCGACATAAGCTACATTTATTAGGTACATCTCTTTTGCGTTTGGAAAACTTACTTTTCAATGGGGAATTGGCAAGATCACCAATATTTTCATCCATTAAGTTGCCGAGTTTCCATTCATTATCAACAAAGAAGTCGCAGCAATAAACCCCGCCATCATGTTCAACTACAACATAATCATTACAGCGCGGCCCCAGGGTACATTCGGTATGGCGACCTTCCAGAAGATAGCTCAAAATACTGTCGAATGTACGAATACTCATTTTTGTTGGCCCATATTTCAGCCAGCGGTCAAATACCCGGCAGAGAAAATCACCATATTGCCTGGGCGTAATACTGAAAGTGGAAATATCTCCAGTTCCCTGGTCCAGTTCTACACATTGAATAAACTGTAAAAACTTGAATTTATTCTCGATAAAGAAATCAAATAATTCATCAGGATAGTCAACATTGAAACTATTGAGCAAAACCAGAATATTATATTCAACATTATATTTTTTGCAATTCCTTATGCCATCCATTACCCGTTGCCAGGTTGGTTTGCCAGCATGGTCGATGCGAAAATGATCATGATACTTTTGCGGGCCATCTAAGCTAATGCCAACCAAAAATTTATATTCATGTAAAAACTCGCACCACTGCTGATCCAATAATGTACCATTGGTCTGCAGGGCATTGGTTATTACCTGGCCATCAGAGCCATACTTTTTCTGTAAATCTACCAGCTTCTGATAAAACTCCAAACCCATCAGCGAAGGCTCACCCCCCTGAAAGGCAAAGCTGTTTACCGGAAAACCCAATTCCAGAAAATCCTTGACCAGCTTCTCCAGCACATCATCAGTCATACGATGACGACCCGGCCCAAACATCTCGCTTTTACGTGAATAAAAGCAATACTTACAATCTATATTACAATCCGGACCAGCCGGTTTTATCAATAACGAAAATGGTCTCATCTGTTTTCCTGTCCTAATTCCAAAAGCTTACACCTGTCAATCAGCTGCACGTTTAATGTTATTACCACTATTTCGTTCCCAAAACACACCACCAGAATACCCCTGAATATCAGGACTTGGTTCGGCCATTGCCAAACGTTTTTCTGCTAATAAGCAAAACTTCTCATCAATATCGACACCAATATAATGCCTTTTGAGCTTCCTGGCAACAACACTTGTTGTGCCAGAGCCTAAAAACGGATCAAAAACAATATCATTCGCATTGCTGCTGGCCAATATCAGTTTAGCTATCAGTTTTTCAGGCTTTTGGGTGGGATGCTCGGTATTTTCCGGCATCGACCAGAACGGCACCGATATATCTGTCCACATATTCGATGGATGGGTAAGTCTAAACTTACCATCTTTGTCATGCGCCCAGTCTTTCGGCTGACCATTATCTTTATAAGGTGCTATTACTTTGCGTTTAAGCTTCACCGCATCGACATTAAATGTATACTTATCACCCATCGTGCAAAACCAGATATCTTCATGGGAATTTTTCCAATTAGTTTTTGAACCACGTCCTTTTTCTCGTTCCCAGGTTATGCGATTGCGCACATTAAAATATTTCTGTAAAACAAAAAACAAAGCCGGCGAACTCCGCCAATCACCGCAAAAATACAAACTACCATCAGATTTGATAATGCGAACCAGTTTACGAATCCAACTTTCAAGCCAATTTTGATATTGCCCCATATCGCAAGCCTTGAAGCTGGCTTCATTAAACTTCATGGTCAGATTATAAGGTGGGTCAGCAATAAGCAGGTCAACAGAATCTCTGGGCATATAATCCAGTATCTTAAAACTGTCCTGACAGATAGTCTTATCAATTATGTCGGCCAGTTCAACTGGGCCAACAACTTCGGTAATACCATTTTTATAGATATGTAAATCTTGTTCATCAAGAAATATGGTCTGATTTCTGGGTGATTTACTATTTATGTCTTTGGCCATGTATATACTCGTGATTACTATAAAATTTCAAGATATATAGTTTATATTATCTGATGAAAATAACAACCTCAAAGTGTCACAAAAGTTGCAAGTGCTGATAAAAACTTATCAAAAAACTATCTGACCCTATGAATATCTTTGATTTACCCTGTTAATTCATGATAAAAACCATCCTTATTAACCCATATAAGTCACTAATTAACAACTACTTATGCCTAGCCCGCTAAACTTGTGGAACATGGATAAATATTTTTAAATTAACGCTTGTATTTAACTGATCGTTGTAGTATATTAGTGATCGTGTTCACACTTGCTTTCGCCTTTTACATAAGGCTATAGGGATTAACACCAAGTTAAAGCAGTGGCCCTCACTGCTAGTGACATCGGCTGCGACGAAAGCTTGCCATAGATCGCAGACTGTAAGGGTATATATCCAGCTTTGCAAACAGGAATTTATTATAATCCTGATATTTTGCATACGAATCACAGCGACAATGCCCAGGGCACAATACCGTGATTGAATCATAAACAAACACTAGAATGTGTTTTAACTGAATCTCGCTAGTACAATAGCTGAGATAAAATAAAACTTAAATTTTTTATACATAAGCGAAAGAATTATGAAAAGAATCAGTAAAATCAGAAACATTGGAATATCGGCTCATATCGATTCTGGAAAAACTACGTTAAGCGAACGCATGTTGTATTATTCAGGTCGTATCCATAGAATGCAGGAAGTTCGTGGCAACGATGGCGGTGCTACAATGGATTTCATGGAACTCGAACGCGAACGTGGCATCACAATCGCATCTGCCGCTACCCAAATTGACTGGCAGGATAATATCATCAATATTATTGATACTCCCGGCCATGTTGACTTCACTGTGGAAGTTGAACGGTCCCTTCGCGTACTCGATGGCGCTGTTATGGTTCTTTGCTCTGTCGGCGGTGTACAATCCCAATCGGTTACCGTTGACCGTCAAATGAAAAGATATCGTGTTCCTCGTATTGCTTTCATTAATAAAATGGATCGAACAGGCGCCGACCCCGAACGAGTAAAAACCGAAATCATCGAAAAACTTGGCCTTAATGTCGTGCCGATTCAACTGAATATGGGAACTGGCGAAGATTTTGCCGGTATCATCGACCTGGTCAATATGAAAGAAATAAAATACGAAGGCCCCAGTGGAGAAAACATCGTATTAAGCGAAATTTCTGAGCAATACAAAGAACAAGCTCAAACCGCATATACTGAAATGCTTGACAAAATCAGCATGTTCAATGACGATATTATGGAACTAATGCTCGAAGATAAAGAAATTCCAGTGTCAATGATTATTGACACTATCCGCGAAGCAACTATCAACCGCGACATCGTCCCGATGATGATGGGAACAGCTTTCAAAAATAAAGGCGTCCAAACCTTACTTGACGCAGTCTGTGCATATCTGCCCAGCCCAATGGACCGCATGAGCTTTGCTCGCGATCACGACAATGAAGGTGCTGAAACACCTTTAAGCTGTGACCCCGATGGTTCATTAGTTGCAATGATATTTAAAATAGCCGACGAAACTTTTGGCCAGCTTAGCTATACACGTGTTTATCAGGGACGCATTACTAAAGGCCAGCAATATCGCAATGTTCGTACAAATAGAAAAATGCGTATTGGCCGAATTTTGAAGATGCACGCCAATGACCGCGAAGATATACCTGAAGCAGGCCCTGGCGATATCGTAGCTTTGATGGGACTTGACTGTGCTTCAGGCGATACCGTCTGTGGCGATGGCGTAAACTACTCTCTGGAATCCATTTTTGTCGCAGAACCTGTTATTTCATTGTCAATCCATCCAAAGGATAACAATGCCCAACAGCGTATGGGTAAAGCTCTTTCTCGTTTTATGAAAGAAGACCCTACCTTCCGCGTTTCAAGTGACCCTGAAACCGGTGAAACTATCATTGCTGGCATGGGCGAATTACATCTTGACGTTTATGTCGAACGTATGAAACGTGAATATAACGCCGATGTTACCGTTGGCGCTCCTAATGTTTCTTATCGTGAAGCACCTACCAAAGAAGCTGATTTCGATTATAAACACAGAAAACAATCCGGTGGTTCTGGCCAGTATGGTCATGTTGTCGGCAAACTTGTCCCATTACCTGATGACACTAAAGTCACCTATGAATTTGAAGATAATGTTACCCAGGGCCGCATTCCTCGTGAATACATCCCTGCCGTTAATAAAGGGTTCCAGGAAGCAATGGCCAAAGGCCCTGTTGCTGGCTATGAAATCGTCAACTGCAAAATGGTTCTGGATGATGGTACATACCACACAGTCGATTCCAGCGAAATGGCTTTCCGTATCGCCGGTAGAGATGCTTTCAAGCAAGCTTTCCTGAAATCCAAACCCTGCCTGCAGGAACCACTGATGGCATTGGAAATCGAAACTCCACCTGAATATCAGGGTGCCGTTGTTGGCGACCTTAACAGCCGACGTGGCATGGTTTACAGCACCGAAGCTAAAGAGCAGTATTCTGTAATTAACGCTGAAGTGCCACTGGCTAACATGTTTGGCTATGCGACTGTTTTGCGTTCCTTGAGCAAAGGGATGGCTACCTTCACCATGGAGATGGCCAAATACGCTCGCGTGCCTGAAAGCATTGCCCAGGAAATTATCGCTGCTCGTAAAGAACAGCAGGAAGCTAAAAACAAAAAGTAAGCTTCTAAACATTAAATTTTGTAATTTTCTCCTTTTTGAAACTCCCGTTTATTCGGGAGCTTGAACTTGTTTCAGCAGGAAAATGCCCAGCAGAATATTTCATGTTCCTCCGAAAACATTCTGCACCTGCAAAAGAAACAGTTTCTAAAACCCTGAAAGCCGACCAGAACCCAATCTGGTCGGCTTTTTTACTAAGTGTATATTTTTAGATTGCCCTATTGCAATTACTTCACACCAAGCATTTGCAAATCATTACCCGTTGGTAGCTGATAAACTCTCAAACCAAACTCTGGCAAAATCGCAAAAAAGTGATCGAAAATATCCGCCTGAATGGCTTCATAATTTGCCCAAACCTGATCGTTACAAAACACATATATTTCAATCGGCAAACCTTTTTCCGTAGCAGGCAACTGCCGAACCAGAAATGTCATATCTTTGTGAATCTTAGGATTATTCTTCAAATATGCTTCCACATATGCCCTGAATGTCCCAACATTGGTCAGATGACGTCCATTGACAATTAAAGATTCATCTATACCATTTTCCTTATTATATCGAGCGATATCACTTAGTTTGCCATCAATATACTCGGAAAGGTAATGGATTTTCCTGAATTTTCCCAAAATCTCTTCATCGCAAAATTTGATACTGGTAACATCAATACAAAGCGAACGCTTTATCCGACGTCCACCAGATTCGCTCATGCCCCGCCAATTCTTAAAAGAATTCGTTACCATTGCATAAGGTGGAATAGTCGAAATAGTTTTATCCCAGTTTTGTATTTTAACCGCTGTCAGCGAAATATCAATAACATCGCCATCAGCTCCAAAAGCAGACATCTCAACCCAATCGCCAATCCTGACCATTTGATTACTGGATAATTGTATCCCCGCAACAAAATTCAAGATCGAATCCTTAAACACCAGCAATAAAATAGCAGTCATCGCACCCATGCCACCCAGAAAATAACTTGGGTTCTTGCCTAATGCCATCGACAAAATCGAAATCCCAACAGCAAAATACAGCACTATCTTTACTACCTGAACAAATCCTCGTATCGGCAAACTTCGTGAAAATGTAAATGTCCGATAGATATCTACCGCACAATTCAATAGCGAATCTACTACTAATAAACCCACCATAATCATATAAATCTTAGAAATCACCTCAATGGTCGCTGACACATCACCATATTGCGAAAAAACCTCCGGAACCAGATAGTAAATCACCAAAGCCGGGGCTAAATGCGAAAGCTTATCGAGAACCTTCCGTTTCAATAGCAAATCATCCCATTTATTGCTTGTTTTACTGACCACCTTTTTGATAATTTTGAGAATAAAACGTTTGGCGATATAGTTAGCCAACAGTGCCAGTAATAGCAATAATATTACGGCAATAGCATGGGCTAAAAATACTGCCCAATTCTCAATTGCACTATAACTTTGCAGTTTTTCAACAAATTTTCCCATTAAAGCCGGCACCGCTTCTTTGGTCACGCTGCCATCTCTGGATAACTGTTCGGCATTTGCCTGCATCAAACTATTCAAATCACTCATAACACCACTTTCCTAAAAAATCATATTTGCCACCAGAAGATTATGCCCGAAATAGAATACTTATGGTAGCATAATTTTGTATTTTTTTTATAGCATAATCTATTTGCTGCCATAAACACCTATATCAATTACTTTTCCAGATGGATTAATATAGTCAATATTGAATTCTAAACCATTCATATCATTTAGTAAAGTAATTATCAAATTTGGTGTTTTCACATAAGTAACATACCGCATATCATCTATACCGGGCCCCGGCAAATTGTCCTGGCTTGCACCAGCATGACAATGCCAACGGCTAAAACACTTAACTGCATCATCCCAAAGTTTATCATTTTCAACGTATGCATGATCACTGATAGCATTGCCTGACATATAAACCTTAAATTTCAGCTGTCCATCTTCAATCATGCATAAGCCACCAAGTTCAGTATTTTCATTATACAAATCTTCTTTAAGTATGTTGGCTAATATCTCTCGATTATCTCTTTTTTCAAGCCAACCAATCAGCATCCTTATTCTTTCCAGATCAACAAGGCTTAAGCTATCTATCTGGCTTTCAAAATTTTCCAGATAATCGTCGCTGGCACCTCTATGCGTTGGCCGTCTTTTACTATGACCTATATTTTGCAATTTAACGTTTATACTATTAATTAGCATATTTCTATCAGAAGCTAATATCTGATCCTTAAAGTTTAATATAAACCACGAATCGCATATTTCGAACATATAACCTTTTAATTTTAAATCATTATAAATCGATTTTAATTTCACTAAATCTTCTTGAGCCAACTCATCAAGCATCTGCGCCATATTACAATATTGACTAAAATTAGAAGGCAAATAATCAAAATGATCCAGCCAATACCACAAAACCATAAGTTCTTTGTCAATATTACCACTCTGTTTTTTCAGCCTTGTAGCAACCATTCCCCGGCCCTGCCTTTGAACAAGCCAATACAAAGCACAAAGCCTGACCTTATTACTCTGCAAATTCATTTTTTGCCCGGATGTTTCTGACATTTCCCCACCGCCAACAACATCCAAAAGAAAAGTATCTAATGGTCGTCCAGATATTTTTTCAATTGCATGCGAATAATCAGCTTGAATTGGTGGCACAAAATCCCCTTGATACTGAAAATGTAGCCTGCCCGGATAACCGCAATAAATTAAGGCCCCCAACGAATCGACGCTATGCATTTCTGCCAAAGTATCTACATACATTTTTTGAACATTGACATCAAGTCTCTCATTTAATAAAGCATTGCATAACCAGGTCTCGGCTTTATCGGGATATTTCTGCAATGCCAGCTCTAAAGCCTTCTGCTTAACTAAAACCTGTGATGGCACCTCTAGAATCTCAGGCATTTTGCCTGCCAGATCTTGATATTGAGTATCAGACAATTGACGTTTCAATAGCTCATCCATTATCGCAAACTGCCGACTTTGGCTTTTGTTATCCAGTAATAAAATCAACTGCTGATTGTCCATGCCATCAAATGTCATTGAGCAGCCAGAAATTAAAATTAGAATTATAGGAAACACCCATGGCAAATAAGTCTTCATAATATTATCCTGAACTAATATTAAACAGCCTATATAAAAAATGCCCCCCAGCAAGCCAGAGAGCATGATTAATCTATCAAATCACAATCAATTTTATTAGACAGAGCCTAAATAATCAGTAATAGCCTTGGCAATTGTATCCCAGGTGTAAAGCCTTTTTTCATCATTACATTCCAGCAATGTTACTCTAAAACCTTTCTTTGCACAACAGAAACCTGTCATAGGCACAACACATATCCCGTATGCAGCCAATAAATAATATACAAATCGTTTATCGTCGGCTACGCCATGAACCTTAGCTTCAATATAACGTTTGATTTCTTCATTATCGATATCAAGCTTCTGTTTGGAATTCAGCACTCCTTCATCAAACAAAATTGACATATAAAATGCGCCTTCTGGCTTATTAACAGTAATACCCGGCACCTTGGAAAGGGTTTCCCATGCTTCTTTTGCGCGTCTGCCGAACATAGCGGCACGTTCTTTCAAATGAACTGCGTAACGTGGGTCACCCATAACTTTTGGTATTGAATATTGAGGCAGCGAAGTCGAACAAACCTCAACCATCTTAGAACTCAACAGAGTATTAAAATAAGTCTTAAACTGGGGATATTTATCTTTATTATAAACTTCCACCCAGCCACACCGTCCACCCGGCCATGGATATTCTTTACTTATACCTCTTAATGCCAGGCCAGCTACATCATCACCAATTACTTCGCTCAAATAAGCATGTTGACCATTTTCTTTATAAACAATATTGGCATAAATCTCATCACAGATAATAAATACGCCATAACGACGGCAAATATCAACAATTTCTTCCAATATTTCTTTGGGGTAAACGGCACCGGTAGGATTATCAGGATTAATCAAAATCAATCCTGCAATAGAATCATTATACTTGATCTTATTTTCAATATCTTCCAAATCTGGTAGCCAGTTATTATTAGCATCCAGTTCATAAGTTAAATGTTCATAACCTGAATGAGCTGCTTCCGCTGAACTATGCGTCGAATACGCTGGCGATGGGCCCAGCACCCGGGCTTCACGCCTCAAAAAACCATACACTTTAGCAACAGCATCGCCCAGGCCATTAAAGAACAGAATATCGTCAGATGCAATCTGACAGCCACCCCGTGCATTAACTTCTTTGGCGATAAATTCACGAGCTTCCAGCACCCCTTGGGTTGCGACATAGCCATAGGTCTTATCCTCTTTGACCAGCTCGCCAATAATATCTTTAATCCATGTTGGCATAGGCTCGCCTTTGGCCAATGGATCGCCAATGTTTTCCCAGATTATCTCACGGCCCAGCTTATGCAATTCATCAGCGACAGCTACGATCTCGCGAATCTCATATTTAAGCTGACCGGAACCTTCATGTACAATATTTCTTCTCATCAATTTACCTTTTCTAACAACTTCAGTATCTATTACGAAATCAGCAAAAGACACTATAATTTTAACTATAAGCTCAAACTTAAAAAACTTAAGTGTTTTTTTAATAGCATTTACCGCAGGTAAACACCTCAACTTTTAACTTTAAAACTGACTTTCGGTCAGTTTTAATTATAAACTATCCAAAATGCCGCGTAATTCCGCCACCACATATTCAACATCTTCTTTAGGAAGATTATTGTGGAAAGGCAATGCAATTGTACGCTGTGCCACTTTTTCTGTTATCGGGTAATCACCTTCTTTACAGCCTAACATTTCAGCTATAAATGGTTGCAAATGAATAGGCGTAAAGTAATTATTACATCCGATATTTTTGCTACGCAACACTTCAAGAACTTTATCACGATCCTGCTGAGTATACTTTTCAGCTAACCGAACAACATATACGAACCAGTCAACCAGGCAATTTTCCGGATCTTTTGGCAAAACCAATCTATCCTCACCGGCAAATGCTTCATTATAAAGTGCCGCCACATGGCGACGTTTCCCAATAAATCCATCGATACGTTTAAGTTGTTCGACACCCATTGCGCAATTTATATCTGACAAGCGATAATTATAGCCCAATCTCGCATGAGCCAGCCATCCAGCATCAGGGTCACGGCCTTGATTACGCAGCGAATTGCACATATCAGCTATTTTTTTATCATCGGTTAAGACAATACCCCCTTCACCAGTAGTCATCTGTTTATTGGGATAAAAAGCAAATGTACTTGCATGGCCCAGCGTACCGCATTTCTTACCATTAACTTCACTGCCCAGAGCTTCACAAGAATCCTCTAGACAATACAAGCCATGCTCTAACGCTATTTCATAAACCTTATCCAGATCTTTAGGATTGCCAAAAACTTCAACCGGGATTATTGCCTTCGTCTTATCTGTTATTGCAGCCTCGATCTTATTAACATCTATATTGTATGTCTCTGGATCAATATCAACAAATACTGGTGTCGCCCCTACCATTAATATTACATTAGTAGTTGTGATAAAACTAAAGGGCGTAGTAATTACTTCATCGCCAGGACCAACGCCCATAGCCGCCATCACTAAAAACATAGCGCTTGTACCACTATTTACTGCCACAGCATACTTTCGACCCACATAATCCGCAAAATTCTGCTCGAATTCCGGTAATTTCGGCCCAAGACTCAAAGAATTAGTCTTCATAACCGCAACCACAGCATCAATTTCTGCCTGGCTGATATCCGGTGCGGACAATCCAATACTTCTCATTTTTTTCCTCTTTCTATAATTATTTTACGTCGAAAAACCGACTTTTAAGATATAAATCATTACATATCATAACATTACAACATACAATTACAATATCGTCAATTATTCCTGATTACTATAGCAAACAAAAATATTTGCACATCATCTGCTTTAAATCATCTATAAGGTCACCTCAAACCCAATGCCACACATCTTAAGGATCCGCCATTATAGATAAATTTTATTATGTCAGCAATAATGATTCTCATGTGAATTAACCTTTATTTTTATTTAACAATGGACTAGTTAGTGTTATAATCCGCATCTGTAAGATATTATCAGATAAACAATTATAGGACTTTAGACTGGTCATACCAGACCGGCGTGCACTCTCAGGACCAAAAATGGAACATTTGAATCGCGTACTCAAATATGTTTTTAAGCATTATAAACTTGTCATCATCTCAATTATATGCGCTTTAGGCACAGCTACTCTCTTTGCAGCCAGTCTTACAGCTATGCTGCCACTGATGAAAATCATTATTACAGATGAAGGTATGGCTGGCTGGGTCAATCGAAGTGTCATCAAAAGCAGCTCCGGACTGTCTTTTTCCGAATCAGAATTAAATAATTTCAGCCAGCAAACCGCCAAAATTGAAAAATTCCTTATCATTAGCAAAATCAAGGATAAATCTCCTTCGGATATTGCAGGCCTGAAAATTGGCGATAAACTTTTAGCTGTTTCATGGACCGACGATAATGGCGATGTGCAAACCACATCTAATTTCTTAGCCGAACTTGATAAGTTAGCCTGGGCACAAAACCCGCAACTTAAAATCGAACATAGTGACAATTCTATCTCTACGCTTAACCTTAACCCCGGTGATAAACCGTTCTATGCCCCATTAGCAAAAAACATACTGGCTAAATTGCCTCATGAAAACAGCGTCGAATTCAAACGAAAGTGCATGGTCGCCCTTATCATTATGATGCTCATTGCCACAATCCTGCGTTGCCTTTTACGTTTCATTCAGGAATACCTCGTTCGTATTATCACATTCAAAACCCTCCAGGAAATCCGTCAGGAAACCTACAGAAATACCATAAGACTACCTCTTTCATTTTTCAGTAATGAAGGTGTCAGTGATACCATGAGCAGATATATCCAGGATACCAACAAAATCCAAAGCGGCATTACTGTATTGTTAGGCAAATGTATCCGCGAACCTTTCACCATCCTCACTATGGCTATCGGGGCTTTCCTGATTGACGCCCAGATGACTCTAATCGTCATTACTTGTGTCCCCATCGCTGGTTTTGCCATGAACAGACTTGGTAAAAAAATGAAAAAGGCAACCAAACGCACATTAGAAAACTGGTCAAAACTGCTTTCAAAACTACATGACACTTTCATGGGAATAAGGGTGGTAAAGGGATATTGTCAGGAAGACAATGAAAGTAGAAATTTTCTCAACATAAATGATAATCTTGTAAAACAACAGTTAAGAATGGCCCGGGTCGATGCCGGTAGCGGACCTTTGCTGGAATGCGTCGCAATATCTGGAGCTTGCGTAGGTATGATTTTTGCCGCCGACTGGATCGCTTCGGGAAAAATGGACCCAAGTTCATTTTTCACAATTTCGATTCTCCTGGGCTCGATGGCTGAAGCTGGACGTAAACTCGGATCTGTCTTCCCGAAAATTCAAACCGCTAATGCTTCTGCTCAACGGGTTTTTGAACTTCATGATGCCCCACAGGAAAAATACCAGCCACAGGCTAAACCAATGACTAAACTACAAAGCTCTCTTGAATTCAAAGACATCAATTTCACTTATCAAGGCAGCCCAGTCCAGAACCTGACAAATATCAACCTCAAAGTCCAAGCCGGCCAAACCATCGCTATCGTTGGGCCAAATGGCTCCGGCAAAACCACCTTACTTAGCCTTATCCCCCGTTTTTTCGTCCCGGATTCTGGTCAGGTTATTATCGATGGCACTAACACAGCTGATGTCGCCCTTACATCTCTGCGTAGTCAAATTGGTATCGTTACCCAGCAAACCATTGTGTTTAATGAGACCATAAAAACTAATCTTTCTTATGGTGTTCCCAACGCAACCGACGAACAAATCATCGAAGCTGCTAAACAGGCTTTCGCCCATGAATTCATCGCCAATACCGCCAATGGCTATGATACCATCGTCGGCGAATCAGGCTCTACCCTCTCTGGTGGCCAATTACAAAGGATGGCTATCGCCCGGGCTATCCTCAGCGACCCGGCTATCCTTATTTTCGATGAAGCGACCAGCCAGATCGATTCTGACAGCGAAGTTAAAATCCAGAAAGCCCTGGAAGAATTCTCCAAAACCAGAACTTCTTTTGTTATTGCCCATCGGCTCAGCACAGTCATCGGCGCCGACAAAATCGTCGTTATGGATCAGGGCCAAATCATTGCCGCCGGCAAACACCAACAGCTACTCAAAGAATGTGAACTATATAAAACCTTATACAATATGCAATTTGGCCATCAGGAAGAATAACTTATGGCAATCAACAATCCCAACAAACAACTCATGCACGATATCGAAGCCCAGTTTTTGTGCGATCAATTTCTGGGTGGCTCATGGTTGCCTGTCGACAAAAGCACCCCGGAACCTCAATCAATGGCTAAAATAATCCCCAATGACCCCTCTGTCCAGAAAGCTGAAATTGATAAAGGCCAACAGCTCCACGAACTATATGCCTTAATCAGTCAATGCCAGAAATGTCCATTGGGTCAAACCCGCCTCAATATCGTCCCAGGCCAGGGCAACCCCAATAGTCGCATCGTCTTTGTTGGCGAAGCTCCCGGACAGCAGGAGGACCAGCAAGGCTTAGCTTTCATCGGCAATGCTGGCAAGCTGCTCACCAATATTATTAACGCCATGGGCTTCCAACGCAATGACATCTATATCGCCAACATCCTTAAATGCCGCCCACCGCAAAACCGCGACCCCAAACCAGATGAAATCATGCACTGTATTGACTACCTGCACCAGCAATTACAAATCATCAACCCGGAAATCATCGTCGCCTTAGGCTCTCATGCCGCCCATACCTTACTAGATACTACCACCCCAATAGGCCAGCTACGCGGCAAAACCCACCAATATCTACCGGGCCAAAACGCCAACCCCATAAAACTAATCGCTACTTACCACCCTGCCTATCTACTCCGCAACTACACCCAGGATACCCGATTAAAGGTCTGGCAGGACATGAAAAGCGTTCTAAAAGAACTTAATATGCCTATACCACAGAAAAAATAGCACATTCTGTCACCGATTTGCCCCTTGCCAAAACCATTATTTACCATTACAATACTTATCCCCTGATCATTATTAACGCTAATTTGGAGACTATATAAATGAATAATAGCGAAAAATACTCAAAATACGCACTTTGCAAAGAAATGCTTGAAACCCCCGGAATCATCCGCGAATTCTCATCAGCCAACAACAATATCGAAGCGGTATCCGAAGCGATCACAACTGCTGGCAAGCTTTTCTTAACCGGTGAAGGCTCCAGCCGTATCTTCCCAGCCAAAAATGCCATCCGCTTTGCTCGTGGCCTGGGCATGAATCTTGAACTGGATACCGAAGGCTCACGCCAGGCCGCTGAATATGACCTCAAAGACTGGGTCATCTTCGGTGCTTCAAACAGTGGCCAGACCAAAGAACTCATCTGCCTGTTCGATACCCAAAAGCAAGCAGGCAATGACAAACTTTATGGCCTGACCGCCAATGCCGGTACCAAGCTCCAGGAAATGTCAAAGCAGGCTTTTGTCCTTAAATGTGGCAAAGAAAACGCTGTCGCCGCTACTAAAAGCGTAGCCGAACAGGCTCTTTTCTATCAATCGATCCTTTGCAATATGTCAGGCTTCTGCAAACCATACCTCAAAGACCTGATGGCCGATGGCATCGAAGATGCTCTAACCATGGAAATCGACCCGACTATCACCAAAGCCATCGCCAATGCCGGCACTATCTATTTTGCTGGCCGCAATGATGGAGTAGCTGAAGAACTTACCCTCAAGACCAACGAAATCACCCGCAAGAAGAGCGACTACCTCGAAGGCACCTATGCTGTCCATGGCATCGAAGAAGTCATGAACGCCAATGATGTTGTCATCCTGATTGATCCATATGAAGCCGAACTGGAAAAGATCAAGACCACCTTAGCTGATGGCGTTGGCCTGACTGTTATCGCTATCTCAACGAAAGACACCATCTTCCCCACCATCAAAGTCAAAGATGCCGAAGCCCTGACCACCTATGTCATGCTGGCTGCCGGCTGGAATATCCTGGTAGAAGTCGGTATAGAACTTAATATCGACCTGGACAAACCCGTCCGGGCCAGAAAAATAGGCAATGCCTACTAAAGCAGAAACAAGGAAATGCAAAGCTGTGCCTCACCGCCCAGCGATTGTAGAGTTCCCGTCAATAGCAAGCCCTCAGCTCTCACGCTGGGGGCTTCACTTTTAAGCCTATACCATCTGTTCAATCCCATATAATCCCCCTTGCCCCGATAAACAGTTAACCGCTGCCCTCGGCGGTTACTTATTCTTCTCATCGAACCAGGCTTTAATAGCGGCTTTGCCTTGCTTGACGACTTCGATTGGTGGTTCTTCTAAAGGGTTGCCATAGACATTGATGCCTTTACCTCTATAAGATTTATCTTCCCAGACTATTTCCATATCCAGCTGGGTAATCCACTGGGGCAAAACTTTCAGCTTATTGTCATTGAGGTACAGCTGGTTGAGTGAAGTAAGGTTGGCCATTTCTTCTGGCAGGCTGGTAAGTTCATTCTCATGCAGAACAAGCATTACCAGGGAAGTAAGCTCACTGATATCTGTCGGGAAGCTGGTTATGGCATTATCATATAGATACAGGTATTTCAGCGAATCAAGCTCACCTATCTCCGGTGGCAAAGCAGTTAGAGCATTATTGCTAAGGTCCAGCCATTCCATAGAAGTAAGCTCACCTATCTCTGGCGGTACTTGGGTCAAACCTGAATGACTAAGGCTCAGCGAGATGTCATTGTCGGCTTTGGCCTTCTCGATTAAGGTTAGGGCCTTGTCATAAGCGGCTTGTTGGCCGGGATCGGTATTCGATAGGGAACCACCTGTGGCGTCATACACAAAATAATAGACTAAAATATGATCTAGTACAAACAAAGCTATGATGGATATTAAGATAATCCCTAAGATTTTTTTCATTGGTTTTTGTCCTTTCAATTTATGGTTTTAACGTCCGATAGGGTTATTGTACTGGTTAATTAGGACTATGTCAAGGGCTTGCAAGTCGGCTCCAGGGCTAACGCATGAAATTTCATTGTGTCATTCCCACGCAGGCGGGAATCCAGTTTTCGAGCTAAAATCATGGCTTGCATCTCCTGGATCCCCGCCTGCGCGGGGATGACAAGGTCAACTTTTTTGATTTAGCATCGATTTTAACCCACAAACAGGGATGAAAATTTCATGCGATTGCCCTGAGTCGGCTCTGCCAGAAGCTGGCCCTAAACCAAGTATCCCACGCTGATTATGGCCTATGCCATGTTGCAGGGTGTTTATTTCCCTGAACACAATACTGTAGTAGAGACGTTGCATGCAACGTCTCTACCCTACCAGCTTGAAGCTGGACATAACTTACATAAGCATCATTGGTTGGTGGATGTACCGGCGTCGTTGCCGCCTTGGACCGTCTGGATGTAGCTGGCGAGGGACCCATCTGTAGGACAAGCATCCTGCTTGTCTCTTATCCCATTAGCGATAACTAATTACCAGTTACCAGTTTTGCAGGGTGGGCCATGCCCGCGCTGTCGGATGTCTATTGTGCTGGACACAACTGCAGAGACTTTGCATGCAACGTCTCTGCATACCGACGGATGCCTAAGCGATAACACTGGTCAATTACAATACCAGCATTTATTAGCCAACAAACAGCTGGTAGCGGTAGCGCCCAGCTAAAAAACGTAAATTGTGGTTTTACACCGAAATTGCTTTAAGCATTATGTAATGTGGCATAACGCCTTAGCACGGCGCTGCCGCTTCGTTCTATATTGCTTCATATAGCCAAAATATTACTCATTATATAAAGTGAACCCCGCCCTTAGCAGTTACCACAAAGTCAACTGCACTAGCTGATTGTCCCGCAACTTTAGATATTGCCGGGCTTTCTTAACTGACACACCCAGATCCTGCAATTGACTTATATACAAAAACTTCCTGGCCCGCCGGGCTTTTATAATCTTTTTGACACTAACTAATCCAATACCCGGCACCCGCAAGATCTCTTCCCGGTCAGCGGTATTAATATCTATCGGGAAAAACTCCGGATGCTGATGGGCCCACGCTTCCTTAGGGTCTTTTGTCAGCGAAAGCCTGTCTTCGGCATCAAAGATAATCTCATCTTTGCTGAAGCTATATTTCCGCAACAGATAATCAACCTGATACAATCTATGCTCACGGATGAAACTCCCCTCACCTTCGCTAGCTGACAGATCACCAACCGGCTGATAAGCTGAAAAATACACCCTGTCCAGCCCCTTGTCATTATACAATGCCGCCGTCGAACTAACTATTTCCTTATCCGATTCATCAGCGGCCCCCACCACAAACTGTGTCGTTTGCCCCCTACATGCCCCTGGCACATTTTCAGTATAATATTTTATCCTGTCAATTGTGCGAATAATTCCATTTTGAAAATCCTTGCCCTTACTGAGTATCGCCATCCGCTTTGCATTGGGCACCTCAATATTAACCGAAACCCTGGTCGCCAGCTGAACCGCTCGCAAGATGGCATTGTCACTGGCTCCCGGCAAAACCTTCAAATGCACAAAACCCTTAAATCCGTAGCGATACCTCAATATCTCAATGGTCTTTAGCATCGCTGCCATGGTTCTATCTGCATTGCCGCATATCCCCGAGGATAGAAACAAGCCAACCACCTTACGTCCATGCCACAGCTTGACAAACACCGCCGCCAGTTCTTCTGAACCCAGGCTGCAACGGTCAATATTAGCATTATGATTAAACGGACAATAAGAACAATCATTGCGACATTCATTAGACTGGAGCACTTTCAATAGAAAAATCCGTTGACCATTGGGCAAAACCGTAGGATATATCCAGCGCCCCTCGGGCCCGCGCACTCGCCCCGGCTCATTATCCAGCTTGCATGAACAAGCCAGATCGAACTTGCTTGAGTCGGCCAGTATGTTAAGTTTTTGTTCGGTATCCATTGCTGTCTATTATCAACTAATAATCTTAATTTTCCAGCACTTTTTTCTACTTTTTCGCAATATTTTCTTCTTGGATCCACTATTCCAATAGAATAACACCCCAAAGTTCACTGACATAAGAATCCCAAAAAACGATGCAAAAACACCATAATATACTGAAAACAATAACTTTATACAAAACTTACAAATCACCAATTGTGCTTTTCAAAATTAAATTCACCCTTCATCTGCACACAAAAGAATTACTCTTCCTCCGTGTCCTCTGTTTCTCTGTGGCATACAATATAAAACCCCGTCGCAAATTGTCCCATGAACACTTACTCACTTTCAACTTTTATCCTTGCCATCCTCTCTTTCCAGTGCAATAATAACACTGTCACCTGCATAAATGTATAACTCTATTAAATGCGGAAAGGAATCAGCATGATTCAAAAACAAATCAGGATAGTTATTTGCCTGTCACTATTATTTGCCATTACTATGGCAGGTTGCAGTCAAACCGAAATATTTAAAACTTCCACCCCTAACCCCCCCTTCAATAGTGGCCAGATTTCCACCGAAATCGACCGCTACTTCTTAGCTCCCCAATTCTGGTCTAATCCGCTGCAGGACTGGAAATTAGCCGATGGCAAAATCCAGTGCAATGTCAGTGGCGGTGACCGTAATGTTTATCTGCTCACTCATGAAACCACCGCTAATGCCGGCTCAATCATCACTTCTGTCCAACTTGGACAACTCGAACCTGATCTTGCAAAACTCGATCAAGGCTGGGTAGGCTTCAAGGTCGGTGTACGGGGTGAATTTAACGATTACCGTGACAGCGCCGTCAGAGGCATAGGCTACCCCATTGGCATTACCACCGATGGTAAACTATTCATCGGCAACCTGGATAATAATACCGAACAAGTCCCAACACCATTAAATAATATTGAACTAAAGCTTATCGCCAAACCCCAAACCGATGGCAATTATAAAATCGAAATGGCTGCCTATAAAGAAGGTAAAATCATCGCCGGCATCAAACGTGAAAACATTGACCCCGATTGGCTCAATGGCGGGCTGGCCCTGGCCTGTTCAAGAGGTAAAATTCTTGACACCCCTGCCAAACGTCCTAATATCGACGATGGCAACTGGGGCATGAGAGCTGGCACCGGACGTGGCGGCAATGTCCGATTCTGGTTTGGCAATTGGACCGTCAAAGGCTCAAAAATCATCGCCAAACCCGACCAGACCTTTGGCCCAATCATGTTCGCCCAACACACTCTCAGTAATAACATTCTAAAACTAACCGCTCAGATGGCCCCTATCGGACCTGCTGAATCGCAATTCGTTCAATTGCAAATTCTAAAAGATAAACAATGGCATGCTCTGGAAAAATCTCAAATTCATCCCCTTTCTCGCACCGCCACCTTTAGAATCCCCCAATGGAATGACACCAAAGACACACCTTATCGTCTTTGCTATGAATACACCCAAACTTCCGGGAAGGTAACAAACGAATATTTCACCGGTACCATCCGCAAAGACCCACGCAATAAAAAAGAACTCGTTGTTGCCAGTTTCACCGGAAATAATGATCTGGGCTTTCCTAATAATGATTTTGTTAAAAGCGTAGAATTCCATAATCCTGACTTGCTGTTCTTTTCTGGCGATCAGATCTATGAAGGCGTCGGTGGCTACGGCGTTCAATACGACCCCGTTGATTACCTGCGCAAATGGTACCTCTATGGCTGGGCCTATAAACACCTATTAGCCAACATCCCTGCCATCGCCATCCCTGATGACCACGATGTCTATCATGGAAATATCTGGGGTGCTGGTGGCAAAGCTACCCCCGCCGGCAAAGGCGGAGCCGCTGCTCAGGATGCCGGTGGCTACAAAATGCCACCCGAACTTGTCAATGCCGTTCAACGCACCCAAACCAGCCACATGCCCGACCCTTATGACCCGACTCCTGTACTGCAGGACATCGACGTCTATTATTGCAATATGAATTATGGCGGTGTCAGCTTTGGCGTGATCGAAGACCGCAAATTCAAATCCGCACCCAAACCACTGCTGCCCGATGCCGAAATCTACAATGGTTGGCCGCAAAACAAAGACTTTAACGCCAAAGCCAGTGCCGATGTTCCAGGAGCAAAACTGCTCGGCGAACGCCAGCTCACTTTCCTTAACGATTGGGCCACCGACTGGAGTGGCGATGTCTATATGAAAGTTCTGCTTAGCCAGACCATTTTCGCTAATGTCGCTACCCTGCCAGCTAACGAAATGTCCGATGCCGCTGTGCCAAGATTGCGCATCCTTAACGAAGGTGAATATCCCGAAGATGATATGCCTGTCTCTGACTTCGATTCTAATGGTTGGCCCCAAACTGGACGCAACAATGCCCTTAAAGCAATCCGCAAAGGTTTCACCTTCCACATCGCCGGCGACCAGCACCTCGGCAGCACCATCCAGTATGGTATCGATGAATATAATGATGCTGGCTTTGCCCTTTGCGTTCCTTCAGTTTCAAATGTTTGGCCACGCCGCTGGTACCCTTGCATCCCCGGTGCCAACCATAAAGAAGGCCAACCTAAATATACTGGTGACTTTGAAGATGGCTTTGGCAATAAAATCACCGTCCATGCCGTTTCCAATCCTCTCTTTACCGGTTTAAAACCCGAAAGACTTTATGACCGTGCTACAGGCTATGGCATTACCCGTTTCAATCTCGACACGCGTGACATCACCATCGAATGTTGGCCTCGGCTTACCGACCCTTCAAAGAAAGATGCTAAACAATACACCGGGTGGCCCATTACCATTAATCAAATGGACAACTACTCCCGCAAAGCACTGGGCTTTTTGCCAACTCTGAAAATAAAAGGTGCGACCGACCCGGTAATCAAAGTTATCGATGAAGCCACCGGACAACCCATTTATGCAATCCGCATTAAAGGCAATACTTTCCAACCCAAGGTCTTTACCGAAGGTTCATACACCATCGAAGTTGGCAAGCCCGACAAAACCACAACCACAATCACAGGCGTGACAATCGACCCCGATTCCACCATAGAAGTAAAACTCTAATAAACCCGTAAACATAAACAGCTCTCTGACATAAATCAGAGAGCTGTTTTTTCATATTCCAATACTGATCATCTTGTTTTTAAACTTCTAAAGGCAATAACAATTAATAATCTCTTCCAGATACCCCGATAAATAATTCAACCTTAATTTCGCTGGCCCCATTCCTAATGGCTTTGCATATCCAAGATTTCCATCTATCGTAATTATCGCAGCATGAGCATCAGCCAGCACAATTTCATTCCGTCCCGCTTTAACTGCATGAATTCGCATCAGCCACCCAGTCGTCCCAATCGCCAGTAACAGCTGATTAATCCCCTCAGCCATCGAATATCCATAACAACCCTGCCCGCAATAATTCAACCCGCTAATTCGACAAGTCAAATACCGAACAATAAACATCTTAACATCCTCTGGCCAGCTGCCAAAACTATATTCCAAAATCGCCTTGTCACAATTCGGCCAATCCTTTTGTATCGGATATAACTTCCCTTTGGGCCTATTCAACTTATGTGCCTTAATCGAAGTCTTAATCTGATTTATCAGATTCTGAAAAATCGTCCGCGATGGTGCCATCACATCAGATGGATAACTAAGAAAAAAGAAAATCTGACCCAGCATCTTACGCACCCTGCCATCTAAATTTTGATAGCTATGACCAGCCTCGCATTCCTCTGTCAATATTTCTTCACTGAACGACGCCGTCACCTTACAGGCCTCCTCTTCATCCAGTATATCCCATCGCACCACTGTCAAATTATCAGCAAACCTTCTCAGCCAATGAAGCTTTACAATCAAATCAATATCATCGCGTCTCAACACCCCCAACATAGTCTCATTTAACAAATCAAAACGCGATGCCAGCACCTTAACACCCGGCCATATTTCCGGTGGCTCATTTTTCAATGCCCCAGCTGGTATCAACTTTGTCGCCAAACGTCGGGCATCCTTCAATAAACTCTGAATACTTTCGCCATCGCTATTACAAACCCCCGGACAATCAAAGCGCAAACCAACCCGCAACTCTCCAGCAAAAGGCGTCAGCAAAACCGGAAATAACTGGCACGCCAAAGGCTTGGCCTCAAATCCAAATCGTTTATGAATAATACAAAGCTGATCTTGCCGGTCAAGAAAAACACAATCAGTATTGGCCCGTTTAGAAAGCACATCGATATTTTTGCCAAACAATGATGACTTACCAAAAATATCCTTTGTGCCAAGCTCCTCCGGCCAATATGCCAGATTCTCAATAGCCTCACGTTCACCTTTGCCAACCGGCACCAGAAAAGCCCGGCAACCCCGCCCGCAACAGATACAGCTATATTTCTGCTTTTCACTTATATGTCTACTTAAATTTAATTTCATAACTTATTTGTTCGATTAAGTGTAATATTTTCACCCTAAGTAGGATAAGCTTCCAGCTTGTCCCCACTGTACGCAGGGCTTATACATCTAAATCATTGTGTCATAACACCGCCAACAAAACAGCGGCGAGCGGTAGCGACCCGCTAACCTTGATTTTTATTCAGAAAATCAAGAAAAAAAACGTCCATGATGATTAAAATTTTAAAATTCCAATTATGACACCGCCTCGACGGCGCCGAATCCAGCCGGCCCGATAGCCCTGCCCATGCTGAAAAACCACATCGCATTAGCGATATTACAACTACTAACTTTTCACTTTTAACTGTTAGTTGTTAACTTTTAAAGCCCTATACACCATATTTCCCAAAGCATCAGATGCCCGAATCAAAACAATATGGCTACCCGCTTCTTCCGGTTTAATCTCAAACTTAATATTCTCTACTCTACTGTCCAATATCCCATCAACCGGCAAAACAGTTACCCATTCGGTCGTGCTGTCCATAGCATAATGAACTTCACCGGCGACACTGATAGAATCTTCAAAGACAAAAGCAACTTCTATCATCCCGCCAACACTTCTACCGCTCAACGAACTTATCACAGGGGCAGTATTATCAATAACAACCGCAGAGCTCACCCGACCTGCATCAAGTTCATCGCCCGGCGTATTACTGTTCTTATCATTAGCCACAACTTTTATCTGGTATTGACCATCCGGCAACCCCGTGGTAACCCAGGCATATTTCGGAGTTGCCAAGTCTTTAACGATACTGATCCAGTCATCCCAGTTTTTCTGTTTCATAAAAAGCTCATATACCAAACTATCACCATTGGCATCAGAAGCCTTCCAGCTTACAGTTTTATTTTTGGCATTACCTTTGTCGGCTACCACCTCTAAATCGGAAATCAGCGGTGGCAAATTCGGTATCATATGTGAAATCCTGATAGTTTCAACTACCGGGCTTGCCTTGCCATCTGATTCGAATATAAATTTATATTGCAGAAAACGCCCTACTTCAGACCCTATCGTAAATTCATCTTTAACCCCTTCAGGTTCGCTCCAATCCTGCCAACCCTGCTTCTTAGGATCTTTGCTATTGCCGCTTCGGGTCGCGAGCATAAGCTTGCACCCTGTTGGCAACTGAGAACTAATTTGAATTGTCCCCCATTTGCTCGGTTGGCCCGCATCAATAACATCAGAAATATATGTCCCTTTTGTTCGATAATCTTCTTTGATTTTCACTAACTTCGCCGGATTTGCACAGCCAGCCAATATATCCTTATCATTGACCACCAAAGCCGAAATCTGGGCACTCGGTTCCGCCGCATAAACTTCCACAGCTTCTAAAGTCACAACATTTAATTTCAATAACTTACCATCATTGCCTGTCCCCAAGAGCAACTCATCTTTGCCGGAAAAAACCATGGATATAATCGCAACTGGCTTATTAAATACCTCTGTCACATATCCCGATGGGGTAATCTTATAAACACTGTTGGCCGCCGAGGGTTTACTTGGCTTTGATGGTGTTTTCTGTGTTGTTGTATCAGACTTGGTAGCTGCCGGACTGGTTTTATCTGCCGTTGCCGTTTCTTTTACCGAATCATCTTTTTCACCTTCAGCCGCTGGCATACTGGTATCATCATCTGACAATATCAATAAATTACCCGGTTTGGCCGCTGTCGCATCCGCTGTACCAATATAAAGATTATTATTTCCATCAAAAAGTAAATTACTTATCTCTTTATGGCCAGTATCGTATAATACCGTCGTTTTCTTACTGCCCGGTTCGATCCGATATACCATACCAAACTGATCGCCACCGGCATATAGCACCCCATCTTTATCCAATGCCAATGCCAAAATATTATCTTCAGCCGCTTCATAAAGCAATTCCGCCTCACTGCTGCCTGAACCAATCGTCAAAACCTTGCCCTGAGGGCCTGTTGCTAAATATATCTGACCTGATGGCCCAACAACAATATCCCAGACATATTTTATTTCCTGATCTGACCAGATAGTCTCGGCCTTATCATTTCTAATTTTCAATAGTGACGCTTCATCTCCAGAACAACCGGCTAAAATACTGCCATCGCCCAATTTCGCTAATGTAAAAATGTGCTTTGCCTGCCCATCCTTATCGCCATAGATAACAGAGCTGCTCCCATCGGCCTTTAGTTTGTAAATTAAACCCTCACCACTGGTAGCTATATAAATATCACCATCATCACCACAAAGCATATCATTTATAACCCATTCATCCCCGGCTTTAGGATCCAGAGTCAAAATATCATGGCAAAGCTCAATCTTGCCCTGGCTATTAATGCTCAGGTCGACAAATTCTCCTGCCTTAAAATCTTTTTCACTGCTTTGTTCGACATAAACAGTTTTAACCGCCCATGTTGGCGATACCAAAACAATCATCATCATAGCCACTAAAAATACATCCAAATTATTTCTCATATTTACACCCTATTTATTAAATTCAGACCGATGGGTTCTGCCCATGCTGTTTAACTGTTGGTTTTAAACTTCTGTAAAAGTCCTATTATAGCCAAACCACCAGGGAATGAAAGCATATTTCACCTATTAAAAAAGGGACGCCACAATGACGTCCCTTGATAATCTAAGTAATTACTTTTAGTATAGCCCAACACTGAAGTCGCCTAGTTTATCACCAGCACTCAACTTATCTCGGCCTGCCTTGGCACTGCCAAGTTTAGAATGTGAACCAATACCAAAGCCTACACCAGCATTGTCAATAATGACATAGCCAAGCTTAACTTTACCAACTTCACCGGTGCGACTGTCCATTGGAGGATTATTGCCAAAGACATCAAAGTTGCCCGCTGCATTAGTCATCAAGCCAGCCATCACATAGCTGTTCTGGAAGCTACCTTTGACGCTCACTGATTTAACAATGCCACCTGACCGAAGCGAATCATCGCCGCCGCCCAGCACATTATTAGCTCCAAGGTCAAAACCTGCCAGGATATGACTATCCTGTACATTTTTACCTACCGATACCTTCTTGATAGAACCTCCAGTAGCAATCATCGCCGAAGCATCATCACTTCCAAGATTATAACAGCTCACTGATCCAATCTCTTCAGCCTTAATAATACCCGTAAACACAGCTTTCTTGGCATTGAATGTCTTGATCTCACCGCCAATAATATAATCACCGTCTACACGGCCACCACCTATTGACACTGTACCTACATCACCTGCAACATTCAAACTGGCAAGGCAATCACCTTTGCCTACCTTAAATGACTTCAACGATGATGCTTCAATCATGCCATCACCAAATTCGTCACAAGATAAGGTCTTGATATTACCATTGATGGTCATATCTGTTCCATATCCAATCGAACCAGCCTTTATGGTAGTACCCTTGGCATTGACACTAAGAATATTAATGTCTGCTCCGTCTACTACATCACCAAGTGTTATCGTCCCATCAATATGACCAAATTCAATTGTATTAGCACTGTCTTGAACGCCGTCATTGTCAATGTCACCATCAAGGGTTATCTTCTTAAGAACAAGATTCTTAATTGTTCCACCTATGATCTGGCCGACGTGGGATTCTACACCTGGGCCACTGATATAAACTGATGACTTCATTGTAGTACCGACAAGAGCTATCGAAGCAATATCATTATTTGTCGCGCTGACTGTTTCAACTGTTGCGAAACCGCCACCTTTAACCACAATCTTCAATGTGTGGCCACTGCCGTCATTGACTGTTAAATTGTCGCCAATTATCACTGTTTTTGTCTGCGCTGTCATCGGAATAAGATTGTTCACAGCTCCATCAGAAATATTGTCAGTTACAACGCTTAAATTCACTGTTGCATCAAATGGATTCGATGCCACAAACTTCACATCAAAACTGATAGAATTCCCTGCAGGTACTACATAGTATCCATTAGCATCAGTAATTGCCAGAGTGCTAACCTTGAAATAAGTAGATTCACTCACAATATCTTTAACATATATATTGGCATTACCGGTATTAGTCAACACCAGCGTTTCTGTGCTGCTGTCACCTAGTGGAACCTGCCCAAAATCTAAAGCTGCCGGTGCAAAACTCACCTGACCAGGAAATACCCCTTCGCCACGTATGGTTATCAGCCATGGCGACTGTTCGGTAGCGGTCGGACTATTAGATACAATTCTGACTGCTCCATTAATTAGACCTAATGTCTCAGGTGCAAATCCGACTTCAATCATATAAGTCTCACCATATGCCAGCACTACTTCATTGCTAAAAGGCATCACATTTATACCCGCGTCGCCTGTATAGCTCCAGCCTGTTACCGTCACCGGTGACAATGCCAGATTCGACAGGGTAATATAATAATTCTGGCCTGCACTCTGGCCCTGGCCTACCTTGCCAAAGTTTATCAGATTATCGCTGGATTCCCCTTGAGTATCAGTAACTGCCAATTCTCTGTCAGTTACCTCAGCTCGCAAAATCAATACTGTCGGAGTATTAGACATATCACCATCTTCAAATTTATCGCCTGGCTTATAGTCTACAATCACATTTTCACGAATAATTCCTGCATTTGCCCACAAGAATGTTATTGAAACCAGTACCGATTCATTTGGCAGCAATACCGGATCTTCATCAATACCAGCATCAGGATTTACTCCTACCGGGTTAATTGGTGAAAATGTATAAGCTCCTGTGCCACGGCTGAATCTCCAACCGGTTATCGTTGCGGTCTTTCCGCCTATATTCTTAATCAAAAATGACTTATCAACTGATTGCTCAGCATTGACTATTCCAAAGTCCAGAGAAGTCATTTCTTCATTTGTCGCAGGATCAATTATCCTGATAACAGGTATCTTCGGCACCGCCAAAGCTAACACATTTATCTTCAAGAATCTCAAATCCGTATCTTCAACATCATTAGCCACCAAAACCAGACTTTCCATCTCGATCACTAAATTGTCATCTGGATCATGATTTGGTGCCGGAGAAAATGTCATATCAAAGCTAAATGACTGACCAGGATCAATTTCTATATTTTCCATATTGTCCGGATCAAATGTCACTTCATCTATTGGTATCAAATTACGCACATCGCTTAATGTTAATAACGAGGTACCAACATTATTAATATTTACCGTAACTGTCTTGCTTTCACCTTTGACCACACTGCCAAGGTCTATCTCAGGTTCCCACAAATCAATTCCGTATGAGGTATTACCATCATCAACGGTTATCTCCATATCCGCTCCGGTATAGGCCAAACCTTTTAATCGTGATGCCATATATGGATTACCCGGGTCACTGCTGTGAATAAACAGAGTGTCATTATAATCTCTTGATTCTGTTGGTGAGAATATAATATTCAATTTCAAATAATCACCTGGCGTCAATACCACATCGTCTGCCGTACCAACAATATTCTTTGTTGACGCCAGAGCCGCGCCATATATAACTGAATTATTGGTCTTGACTCCAACATAAGCTGACTGAACTTCAAAGCCTGTCCCGCTAAAGAGCCATTCGAAAATCGTCAAATCTTCTGTACCAATATTACGTACCAATACCTGCTTGACTTCACGGGCAGGATCATCTGCCGCCGGTATATTGCCTATCACATGCTTTTCTTCAAACTCAACATATTGACTATTTACCGACATATCAACAATACCGCGGTTCAATACCATCGCACTAATATTCAATTCATAAAACTGACCAAACGGATGTGTTGGATGCACAACAGAATTACTGTGAATAACCAATGCTCCATCATACTGACCCGCTGGCACTCCATTAGAATCAAATCGAACCGTAAATGTATGACGTTCTCCGCCATCTAGCCGTATCGGGAATGTTGGCGAGCCAATTATATCGAACTGACTTCCATCCAGTTGGCCAAATCCGCCAAACTCTATGCCATATATTACTAATTGACCCAGTTCAGTATCATCCAATGGCGGAACCTGTGTCGGATATTTATTTGATATCACAAAGGTTGCATAAGTAATCTCATTGACACTATCACCCAGCTCAAGAACATTGTTCGTCGCATTGCCGGATGCATCTTCGACTTGCATGAAAGGCATATCTGAATACTCAACAAATTCGCGTATTCCATGCAACAACATCTCGGACATCCAGAATGATACTATTGGCGATCCACCCGGCTTGATCTCTATATCTGATAACAGCGTTGGATCCCATCTTGCATCTTGCAATTCTTCATTGCCGCTATACAAACGTCCAAAATCAGTATTGTCTAGATTATCAGCAATATCGGGCATATAGTTAAATTTAACATCAGTAAATCCTGTCCAGTCATCATATTCGGTCCAGCCCAATACAAATTTATTCTCATGGGTTGTCGCCATATCAATAAATTGATAACGGGTATTAGCACCTACATTATGTCCGGCAGGCTCAAATCCTTTATTTACCCAATGTGGCACCCAGCCAAGCTGATCAATCTCACCTACTGGCTCCCAGCCAAATATTTCCAGATTCAATTCTGTAAGAGCCGGAGGTGTCAACTGATAGGGATGAACCGCATAACGGAATGGATTTCCATTTAATGGATCTGGCGACCATACCGATGTATAATGCTGGGTTGCTGTCCATAACCATTGAGATTTATCAATTGTTATTCCCGCTATCGCTTGAAGCTCTGGCCTTGGCATCGGGAAATAACTGCCCGCTACTCTTATGCCCAGAAAATCAACATCAATGGTCTCGACTATGCGATCACCATACAATTGCCATTCATTATCTATCAGCTCATAAATACATACTGATCTATGTTCATCACCGACATAAGGACTCAGAGATCGCAAATATCCATCCGGATAAGGATCGGATGTCGTATCACCACCAGCAATACCGTCATTGTTCTCATCAGGTCTTCCGTCTGTCTGATGGAATTCATCATCTTGAGGATTTTCCTGGTCAAGACTTGTTCTATAACCATCATCATGACACCAGAAATCATCAGCTCTATAGGTTCCACCTATCGCAAACCTTCTGGTTTGCCCTGTACCGGTTTCTGTTACCGCCGACAATGTCGCCAATATCTTCTCTGGTGATCCCTTCTTGGTACTTGCGACAAAAATATCATCAATCCACAAGTCAGCGAAACCGCCGCCATCCAATGTCAATTCAATAGAAACATCGTATGTCCCGGCATCCACTACCTCAGGATTTATTACAAAATATGCATATGCCAATGGGAATGGCGGAGATGTAATTTCGCTATTGCTCCAGAATAGACCTGTGCCTCCCCACCAATCTGGCAATGTCAGAAAATCATCTTCGCCAGCAACATTATATGCTCTGTCACCGATTCTAACCTTGATACCACTTAGACCATCGGCCATACCATTGTCACTATCTAATCTATAACGGAAACCTACTGCCATTGGCCCTTTACCGCCCTGGACTACTTCTGCTATCTTAAGCGATTGTATCGCTGCAGGCTGTGCCACATCATGTTCTACATGAATACGGTAACATTCCCGACGATTCTTACCATAATCCGGTCTGCCGGTTGTGAGGTTAGTGCTTCCACCTACATGATTATTTAGATTTGCATCGCTACCATATGGCATTGCCTCATAAGTTGTAACACCTGGATAGAAATTGAACTTAATATCATCCACCCATACATCCACAGTCCCATCATCATCTACAAAATCAACATCCATCAGGCTTACCAGAATGTCCATCTTATGATCACCTGGTGCTAGTTCAAACACCCTGTTCAGTTTTACTTCCAGCCAATCAGTATCAATATTTGTCCCGGCATCTATACCACTAAATTCCAGATATTCATAATTGCCGTCAACCAAAGTCCCTGGTTGCACTGCAGCGCCTACTAAGCCTTGTAAATAAACATCTTCGGCAACTGCCACCTGAACTACATCTCTTGTACCCAAGCCAGTCATCAGCACCCGAACTGCCATCTCGACTTCAACATAATTATGACCATCTGGAACGGTTATAGTTTTACTTATTGTATGAACAAGACTCTCATTTATATCTCCATCTGTCAGGCTTATCTTTACTGAACCATTATCATCATTGCCTTCAGCTGCATCATAAACTGCCACACCGTCGCCACCATCATCTTCCCAGTCAGTAACAACTAGCGGATCAACATTATCAAAGTCTGTGGCTTCATCAAAGAACGACTCATCTGGAGCACCATTACTATTATCTATATCAGTTTTAACTACACGCTGATATACTGCGATATTATCAAATGCGATAGATGCACGCTGTTCATGTGCGGCTACGTCCGCATCACCATCGACATCCGGATCTGCATCTCGACCTTCAAGATATTCAGTGATTGTAACTGCGCCAACGCTTGCCAGAAAATCTACTAGCCCATCTACTTTGGTTGGCTCATCTTCAGTCCTTTCCATTATCAATGCTGGAATAAAGGTCAAAGTATGATCGCCAATCCCCAGTTTACCCATACCCATTTCACTGGTATCCAATGTCTTGCGATGATAATAATATGAATCATGAAACGCTGGCCACCAATCTATTGGCTCTAGCCCCGGATATGGAAAATCATAAAGATCACCATTATCATCTAAAAAATCTATCGGAGTTGACGGATCACCATCCAGCCATTTTGCTGTTGTTACATCGCCATCAACTTCGTCAATCAAACCATAAATATATAAATTACCGGTAATCAGTGGACGCTTATTCACTACTACAGTGCCATCTTCTTCTGGCTCACCATTCGCTGTAAAAAAGTCATCCGTATCAAAAGCATAACACATCTCAACCATTACATGGTCTTCCGCTGCCATCTTAAAACCGCGTGTTATCCGCGCTGCCAATACCGCTCCATCTGATACTGCAATATTATGACCAGGGCCTGCTGCAGTGCCAGGTATTTCAAACGATACTTTCAATGCCTGATCCGCACCCCAGCCATTTCCTATCATGCCTGGCCCTTGCGTATCATCACCACCTTCAACTTTTTCTATTGTAATCAAGCTTTCATTATATCTTCCTGGTCCCCATGGTGGATTTGCTCCATCTGGACCTACTATTGCGGCCCCTGCCAAATCCCCAATTAGCTCTTCAATCAGTGAACCTCTACGCCACTGAACCCAATTGCCCCATCTATAAAACGGATGAACTTCTGCACCTGTCTGGGCATTTATCGCACCGGCTGTAATAGAACCAACATCATCGGCTCTTGCAAAATCAGCATCTTCATCCAATAAACCAAAATTATGCATATCAAAATGATCATAATATGCCACATTCAAAGCACCCGCATTTGGCAATTCGCCATCACCGGCATCTATCCATGAACTACTGCCCGGATCCCATAAACGTGTCTTCACTACATCTGTATCAGCGTCAGCCGATGCCAGATAAGCTAATAATATCTGGCCATTTGGTCCCACTTGTGCACTGATACCGGTAGCGATACCTGTTCCGGCTATCTCAGTATTTCCAGCATCGGCACTTGCCGCCCCGCCACCCAGCAAATTCCAGGCACCATTACGAAATTCATAAACGTATGGCAATCCATCCTCATCGTCAAGATAAGCTAATAATGCCGACCCTTCAATCTCAAATGAATTCTCCGGTGAATTTACCAGATCAAATGTACGACCAAAATCTATTTGTAGCTCATCGCTCCATTTGCCTGTATCACGACGATAGACATACATCTTACCGGCATTTGGTATCGGATCATCTGCTACCATATATTCATACAGTGTACCCGGGATTGCCAACAATACATCCATCTTGCCAGTAGGATCATTGCTATAATCCACCATTGCGATCTGACTTTTACTTTCCATGAAGAATTCTGGATCAAACATTGGGTTATATCGGAAATGATCGCCAATAACTACCGGATATTCGCCAAACGGATAGCCACCTACAAAATCATTACCAAAACTCATTGAACCACGACCATGTTCAATCCAGGTCTCTTCTACCGCATCCCATTTCTGTACAAAAATCTCATTACTAAACAGACGCGTTCCTTCTGCATAAGCAATAATAAGTTCATCATTATCATTTATTATCGCCGAAGGTGACCACGATGAACCTACCGTAGCCGACGCCGAACCACGACGATTGTCATATATCATATTGAACCCGGCACCATCATACTTGATACAATAAAAACTCAAGTCAGGAAAATCGGGTACCATATCATTATCTAAATCATGAGCAAAACGCTCTGGCATACAAAAACCGACGAAGGTAATCAATGGATAACCATCTTTATCTAAAGTTATCTCAGGAACATAATACCAGCCTAAACCTAATTCACCATCTGCAAGGTCACCTAAGGTATCTCCCTCTGGAACAATACCTGATCCTGTCGCACTTCCAGCAGAATATTCTTCCCAAACCTGCGAATTTACAAACAAAGTCTTTACATAAACAGCTGCCTGCGGGTTTGACCAGTAATTATTTGCCCAGTCACCAAAATTAACCCATGTAACTATATAATTACCTGTTTCGGTAATTGCAATATCAGGCTGCAAAGACTGAGTCGGGTCAGAACTGATACCAAAATTTGAATCGCCATCCGGGTCACTTGTTGAACCCAAACCGATTTCATTCCAGTTACGCCCATCCCATTTTTTACCAAAAACTTCGACATTACCCTGCCTTACCACTTCAGTCCAAACCACTACTGGCAAACCATCAACATCGATTGCTATCGCAGGGTCAAATGACACTCCCGCACTATTACTTACCCCTCCGCTCCATTCAACCGTAAAATCTTCTATGTCAGCATTACGCAGTTCTACCCAGGCCAAATCCGCATCCGATGGACCGCCCACTGAGTCTACCGTATAATTATAGGTATACTTTCTTACTACTACCTCGGTATGCTCAAAATCTAAATTACCCTGTGCATCCCAGGGAATTGCTGTATAGCAAACAAAAATTTCTCCTGTCGGACCAACTGCAACTTTTGGTCTGTCTATCACACCTTCGCTGGCAATTCCTAAATCCTCAAGATTGCTGCCATTCCAGAGATAAACTTGGGCAACACTACCATTTGCCTTCATACAAAGAACTATGTCGCCATTAGGCTTCACTGCTGCATCCAGCTGAGTTCCTAATATATTCAAGCCATTACCATCGCCCAAACCTGTTCGCAAATCCCACCAGCCCAGGTCGCCGCAATGTTGACGAGCATTTACTATTCCATAAACTTCAAATCCATAGCTGTGTTCATAATACAATGGCTGAACAAATTCAGTAATACAGGTTGCATATTGATTAATCGGAGTTTTATTTACCCCTTTATCACCGGCATTTTGCCCAGGACCTTCTACCCAAAATACTATCGGATCACCATCGTGACCTAATACCATAGTAGATTCTGCCGCATTGTTAGATAGATTCCAGGACACCCCACCACTTGACGCCGAACGCCAACCTAGCTCTACCCAATCACCCTGGGTTTCTGTAATTTCCGCATTTAAAGTGCCAAATAACACTAAAAACGCCAACAGAACCATTGCAAAATGTCTTTTGGAAATAAAACTATTTTTAGATAACATCTTTTTTCTCCTGAAGAGCTACGTGGTATTAATACATCAGTTACGGCGTTGTGCCGCCTTAAGGTAGGTTCTCAATCAAGTCTATAAACCCATTGTCAACAAGCAGTTAAACTCATACGCGAGTTTCTCTGCTCCGAGTATGGCCTAAAGCCTAATTTACTACAATATTAGCCAACCGTCAAGTAATATTTTCATCTGTACCAAAGTTCGCATTTTTGGCTCGCGTAGTAAATTAATTTTTTCGTAAATAATTATACAATAGGCAGATAACTATGACTGCACCTGCTACAATTTTTTTTAAAAATATTTAAAATTTGCCGTCTATACACACAAACTAGTTTTCATTCAATAAGCACCAGGTCTTTATTAAACTTACTTTTCATATATAGCAATTAAAGGCCTTCCAGCCTCTACGAAATAAAATTAATTTCTCTTGAAAAGCGATTTTATTTAACCATAATGCTTTTGTTCATATTTAAATCAATCTTTCCTTACTAAAATTAGGTTATTTACACTAATCCTTTATGGAGAAAGCAATTATGATTAAACTCGCTCCTCGACCAGTAATAATATCGGCTATCGCACTGTCACTATTTAATTCTATCAGCACTTTTGCGAAAATTAATGTTATTCCTAAACCCAACTCTATCAGCGAAAAAAACGGCTCTTTTACGGTTAATGCTGATACCAAAATATTAACCTATACTTCAATTCTCAATTCTGAAGCCCAATATCTAGCCAGCCAACTCAATCGTGCTACCGGTTTTGACCTCAAAATCGCCACTAAATCCATGGATAACACCCCTACTCCCAAAAACTCTATTCTGCTGGACAATGTAGCACTTCAATCAAGAAGTTTAAAAGAACAAGCCTATATACTAGATGTTTCCACGGAAAAAATAGGTATTACAGTTGCTTCCCCCCAAGGTGCCTTCTATGCTATCCAGAGTTTACTTCAGCTCTTACCACCGGAAATTGAATCTAAAAGTATAATCAAAAACAAAAAATGGACCATACCATGCGTTGAGATCACAGATGCACCACGATTTGACTGGCGCGGACTCATGCTTGACGTCAGTCGCCATTTCTACACAAAAGAACAAGTCAAAACTTTCATCGACCAGATGGCACGCTACAAATTCAACACCTTCCACTGGCATCTAACAGATGACCAGGGTTGGCGTATCGAAATCAAAAAATATCCCAAACTTACCGAAATTGGCGCCTTCCGTGTTCCTCGCCAAGGCTACTGGTGGACTTTTGATGCCCCCCAACCCGATGAAAAAGCTACCGATGGTGGCTTCTATACCCAGGAAGAAATCCGTGAAATCGTCGATTACGCAGCAAAACGGCATATTACTATCGTTCCGGAAATCGATGTTCCCGGCCATTCCATGGCCGCTCTGGCTGCTTACCCTCAGTTATCCTGCGGTGGCGGACCATTCACCGTTAACCCAGGCAGTAAATTCTATGGCCAAATCGAAAATACTATCTGCCCCAGCAATGACTTCACCTATAAATTCCTCGATGATGTCTTTGCCGAAATCGCAGAATTGTTTCCAAATTCATATATCCATATCGGTGGCGATGAAGCCCACAAAGGTTTCTGGTCAAAATGCCCCCGCTGTCAACAATTCAAAAAAGATAATAACATCAAAAACGAACATGAACTGCAAAGTTACTTCATCAAACGCATGGAAAAAATCCTTGCTTCCAAAGGCAAAAAACTTATTGGCTGGGACGAAATCCTCGAAGGTGGCTTAGCTCCAAACGCCCGGGTCATGTCATGGCGAGGCACCGCCGGTGGCATAAAAGCCGCCAAGATGGGCCACGAAGTCGTGATGACACCCTCACCTTATTATTATCTTGACCTGTATCAAGGTGACCCGGCAGCCGAACCCAAAACTTATAATATGGCTCGACTTACCGATACCTATAATTTCGAACCCGTACCGGATGGCATCGATGCAAAATTGATACTGGGCATACAAGGCAATTTATGGACTGAAGAAATTTCTGAATTCCGACATGCTCAATATATGACCTGGCCACGAAGCTTAGCTATCGCAGAATCTGCCTGGTCACAAAAAGAAGATAAAAACTGGCCAGATTTTGTTAGCCGCGCAGAAAATCATTTCCAACGAATGGACTACGGTCAAATCAAGTATGCCCGCAGTATCTACGACCCCATTTTCAAGACAACCAAAAAAGATGACCAAACCATCATCACCCTTTCTACTGAAATAGAAGGACTAACTATCCACTACACTTTCGAAGGTGCTGACCCTGACGGTTTTTATCCTCAGTACACTAAGCCTTTAGTCGTTCCTAAAAATGCTCAGGATCTAAAAGTTGTAACCTGCCAAAATGGGAAAATCATAGGCAAAACCATTACTTACCCAACCGTAAAGTAACAGTACAAAAACGTAAATGGGCGGCCCGAAACCGCCCATTTTTGCTCGGTTTTTATGTTATTTTTTGGTAATTTTTTGTAATTTTCGGTAATTTTGTGCAATTTTATGTCGTTTTCGAGCACTTTGGGGACTCGATTTTTTCAACATTTACACAAAATTAATCGCCAGCGTCAAAACATCCTAACCCTTTGATAATGGAGCTTGATGTTTTTTTTTGGTATTGCCATAAATTATTTAGTTTTCTTATACCAAGCTTCATAGCAGCGAGTCCCAACTTCAGCCGGGAAAGTACCGGGAGCAATCTGGGCGGCCTGCTGAAATGCCACCGCTGCCTGGGCTTCATGGCCGGCCTGATGACGATGGCATATTCCAATAGCCACATGAATTGTAGCTAATTGTTCTTTGGTATAAACTTTGTTTTTCAGCATTTCATTTAGTTCTTTTTCAACTTCTGGTCCCTGACCTTTTTGAGTTCTGCTGGTAGTATCAGCAAAAAGTTTCTGCCAATGCGGAAAACTCAATCTCGCCTGTAAGCCATCGGTATCAGCCGGGTCAAGTTCTTTGATTCGTTTGAGAATATCTTTCGGTTGATTAAGCGGTAATTGAGCTAATTCAGTCAGAGCGGCAAGTTCTGCCTTGGTATCTTTAGCTTTGTTAGCTTTGTCGGCTGTGGCTTTTAAGTTTTGATATTTAGCAGAATCTTCTATTAAAGTAATAACTGTTTTGTTCACCTTTATAACTTCAGTAGGGACGTCCTGACCCTGCTTTACCGCTAGAAGTGTGCCATCAGGCAAATAAGAGCATATCGCAGGGTATGAATGGATACCCTGAGGTTTAAAACCTTTGTTACGTTGATCATTATTGGTTTTTTGAAATTCCGAGGGCGATTGCAAAATATCGACATCGGTAAAAACTACATTATCTTTCACCGAAGAGCGATTGATAGTTTTGGTCTTAAATAAACTGGTATAGATTTTCTGGCCTTTGACATTCCAATCGCTGCCATGGACTAGTACAATGACAATTGAGTTATGTTTTTTAGCTGCCTGAAATGCCTGTTCATAAGAATTAGCGAAATATACGCCAGCCCATGAATTTGAAGCTAAAACAGCGATTGCGATAAGTATTATAATTTTTTTGAGATTATTCATATTTCAATTCCTTTAGTTGGTTCTTTGGCCATAGGCTAAGATTCTGGCAAAGTGCATGCATTGACCATCGCGTTCGATGCGAAGATATCCAGCCTGAGGTTTGGTTTGGCTCAGGTCAATGCGATAGAAAAGTTTCGCCCCTTCGAGCTTGCCAACCTGCTGCCAATCCTGACCATCAGTGGAGACAAGTACACGGGCACCATTAGCACGTGACATAAAACCACCAGGACGATTCTGGATTACAATTCCGTTTAGCAGACCAAAATTGCCAAGCTTCACTTCGACCCAAGGTGTGGTTGTGGTATTAGTGTGCAATGCCCCGCCATGCATATTCAGGACACCCCAATGCTGTTCTGGAGAATCATAATGTTCACCTATGCCAGATATATTCATCGCCCCGCCTTCGGTTAGCAGTTCGCCGGGAAATGGGTCAATGCCTTTGGTGTCAGTGGACTTATAGAGTCTGGAACAAAGTTTACCAATAGCCTGATAGGAGGCAAGATCGCCACGTTTAGCGGCTGCCGGCATAGCGGTACGCCCCAGTTGGCGGATGATACTATCGGCACCATCACCATTACTATCGAGTCTGGCGACAAGCCAATTCTGGAATTCCAGCCATTGCCGATCATCTTTTTCATAATAATTTTTAACCCAGGCCAGACAAGCAGCACCCAGTCCCGGGGAAGTAATAGTCGCATCGGCTAACTGCCGAAGGAATTTTCTCTGAGTGCTTGAGCCACCAGCTTTGCCAGTCATCCAGGACCATGCAGATTCGATATTCCAGCGGCCAGCTCCAAAATCATCAAAAGACTTTAGATATTGTAAGAATATTTCGGTACGTGCGGCATTGCTCATTTTAGTAGTAAGATTGTCATAAACATACTTTGAGAGCAGATGCCAGGCGGGTTCTTCATGAGCAGGAGCTAATAATTCAAGGATGTCATCATGATAAGCTTTCCACCATTTGGCATCAAATTTATGTCGGATGGCAAATTCGGCGCGGTCAATCCAAATAGCATAGTGCATCGGATGAGTTTTAATTGCCTGAGCTAATGCAAGATCGGCATCTTTGATATTGCCCAGACTTTCATTCCAATGGGCCAACCTTTGGAGATTAGCGGCTTTATGGACAAGATCGGGTTTTTCAAAACAAGCCTGGGCGAGCATAAGATCAGTCCAGGTACCACGATAGAAAGATGTATGCATGCCCCGTTTCCACGAAAGCGAATATGCGGGAGTCCAAATGCCAGGGGCGGTATTGACGGCATAAGCACAATGACCCGGCTCGCCCATTGAAGTAGCCGGAATGCCATTGGCGATAGCGGCGGCAGTACCAAGATTCGATAAAGCGCCACAGACACCCCCAACGGTAATTGCCATCTCTGGATCACAGGAAAAGGAGCCGCGGAAAGGCTGATAATATTTGGGGCCCTGAACGCTATCACCAAAACAGTTATGGCCCCGATAAGGAGCCTGCCAACAAGCCCCGACATAATCTTTGCGAGGCAAACAGATACGCTGCTGGAGATACTTCAGGGATTCTACGCTGGAATAGCTGGAATATTGCGGGCCACGGGCGATATAACGCCTTTCCCAGGTTGCAAGGTCGGAGAAACATTTATTGAGTCGACCATTGTCCCAGCTATCGAGGAAATATTGATAACGGTTGAACATCCAGTCTTCGTCCAGACGGGTATTCATACCCATAGCCAGGCTACATGCGGTAGCAAACGAACGTTTGAGATCATCATTGGCAATATAATTGTCCTGCAGCCAGATACGATGAAGCATTGTGAGTATGCGTTTGGGATTTTGGACCGGGCCGCTATCAAGCAGATCTGTTAGCCAGGTTTCACTGCTATTGAGTGAATCAAGGAATTTCTGGCCCTGATCTAAGGCGGCAATTGAATTAATAGTTTCAACGCCGGCTATTCGATTAAGTTCAAAGGACATCAGTTCCAAGCTGGAACGGTTTTGAGCATGGGAAATAACAGGAAATGATAAGAAGGTAATTATAGTCAACAATAAAATTTTTGATAATGATTTCATGATAAATTGCTTTCATTTATTTGCTGAGATAAAAATATCGGGGATACATAGTTATTATTTCTTATCGGGCATTATTTGGTATAAAATTAGTGAAATAACTTATATAGAATGCGGATGTGAGTGAGATTTTTTAGTGGCGGGGAAAATATAAGAATAGGACACGAATTTTAACGGATCGAGCAGATTTGATTGGGCAAGAGCTAATGATTACTTAAATGGTTTTGTGGGTTTTTAAGCTGGCAGAGCCTGTTTTGAAGCAATTGGTTTTTGATTATCACTGGTTGGGCTGGGTTTTTATGGTTATTTGGTGACTACAAGCCCGGAAGACTTAATTTTAGCATGAATCATTTGTTAAGTGTATATCGAATATAACTTTAGGTTTGCCGCTAAATAAACTTGCTCACATGCGGATTGCGCAGATTTTATTAGCCATCCAGAAAGATTAACAACATCATTGACGGCGGCATACAGGCCAAGGGGTCGCTTATTGGCGGACCCTTGCCACCTTAAGGTTGGTCAAAGACAAGGCATGCCTTGTCTCTACATGTGTGTTATATGAATATGGTGGAAGTTGTTTCTACCTAGGGGAATTTACCAGGAAATGAGCGATACGGCAGGCGTGGCCTTTGCTTCTTGGGTTTTGGTCTTCTATCATTTTTAAGATGAGTTCATGTGAGCCATCGCTGAGTTCATCGGCTAAGACATAGGCGCGAGGCAAATGAAGGCCACGGCTCCATGGTGTAAAAAAATCGATAATGGGGTATTGCTTGCCATCAATGGAATACTGGGCTTTGCCGGCGTCAGGGCCACAAATGACAAACAGGCCAATGGCATTTCCTTTAAATTGGTATTTAAGTTCGGCGCCGGTTTCAGTGGCTTCCAGGACAGGGATATTTACAAAACCATCGCGGGTAGCGGCATCGGTGGGTTTGAAGTTTTCGACGACTTTGAAACCATCGGACTGCCAGTTTTCATGGACATCGGCCAGCCGAGCCTGATTATATGAATTGGGTGTGTGCGGGGTTTGATGGGCAATGATCCGGTCAGATGACTTAATGGGATTGGCCCAGCACAGTTCCAGGAAGCGTTTGATGCTATTGAAATATATCTTTTGGCCAAATGGCGATGGATGGAGATTTTTAAAATCATCTTTCCAGGTGAATTCGCCGGTATTGATACGGTCGGTAACTTCCAGGGCCAGATTGATACCGCTGACATGGTATTTTCTGGCAACTTTTTCATGAATATCGATAATCGGTGAGGATTGGCCAGAATTGTAAAATTTCATTTTTTCAGGATCAACGAAGTACATAAAGACGATGTCCATATCCGGATTGACGCTGCGGGCATGTTCAACGATGCCGGACATGGCGAAGGTAACCTGGTCAGGATTCTGATTGTTGACTTTATCATTTACGGCAGCTTCCTGAAACAGCAGATCAACTTTGCCTTTGGAAAGGATGTCGCGATCCATGCGAAAGGTACCGGGGATAGAACCAAGCGATGGGATGCCAGCAGCGATGAAAGTAAACTCGGTGTCGGGAAACTCTTTTTGAAGATATTCGCAAACCATTGGCCGCCATCCGGGATTGTAAGTAATTGAGCCACCCAGAAAGGCTACGGTGCCCTTCTTTTCGCGGGTGAATTTCAGGCGGGAGTTTTGAAGTTGGTCACGGATGTAATACATCCGGTCTAAATCGTTTGTGTGCTGAACGATGAATTTTACAATTTCGGTTGGATCTTTAAGGCTATGGGGATGATGGTCAACGCCAGGTTTTACTATCATTTTGATGGGGCCATCGAGTTTTTGGTAACGGTCACGGAAAATATAAGAATTAGCTTCGATAGGCACGACCTGGTCGGCATCACCTGCAACGATAAGGATTGGGACTTTAGCTTTAGCTAAGAGTTCAAGATTGTCTATTGGATTAATTTTTGCGGTGGCGACGGTTTGGTCGGTAAGATTATATTGTTTGAGAGCGGCCTGCCATAAAACTTTGCGTTGAGAGCTGGGCCAACTGCTGATATCACAAACGGGAGCATCGGCATAAATACAGGAAACCTTATCGGGGTTGGCTTTGGCCCAATTAAAGACAAATAAACCGCCACGGCTCATGCCCTCCAGTGCGGGTTTTTTATTGAATTTGAATTTGGTGGTCAGATAATTATAATAGTCGTCCCATAGTTTGACGGCATTGGGAGAGCCAAACATGTCGGGGCAATCGATGAAAGCAACGTGGAAGCCACGGGCCAAAAGACATTTGTCCGTTTGAGGTTCGTGGCCAAAGAAGCGGGCCCGCCAAATCCAGGGATTGCCATCGGCTGGAGTTTTGGGCTCGACGATGATACAATTGTGTGATTGGAATTGGAAGTCATGTCGGACATATCCATGGAAATCGGAGACTTTACCGGGAAAATCTGGTTCGGAAGCGGCAAAACTAAAAGAATTGTTAAGAAAAATAATGCTGAGAATAAGAGTAAAAATCAAATTTTTCATCGTCTGTCCTTCTGGCTAAAAAATATAAATTCTTTATGCTGGGAAAAAGCACCTAAGTAATATAACTTGAAACAGCAACTATTAGAATAAAAAAGTGAGATTATTTATACCCCAAGGGTATGGTCCCCTCTGGCTGGGCCAGTTCTAAGTCCCTCAATACAATAACTCAGGTATTGACAAAGCGTGAAATTCAACTGTTATCAGTATATCCTATTTACAGCTTGAATGAGTAACCATGCAGATAGTGGGCTATAAACAGAAATACGAGTGTGGTATATAGAAAATATTAAATTAATGCTGTTCAAATGAATATTATTCGGATAGAATATTTATAGTTGAGCTTTTTGCTCAAATGGGTGTGGTGTATTAACAAGTGGTTAAACAATATTCAAAAGCTTATTTAAGGCTAACGGGATAGCCTCATAAGAACAATTTTCATTTTTTTCAGGAGAACATTATGAATCAGAGACATGAATTTCCGGTAAATTTCAGTAAGGCCAAAGTGATTCCAGCGGCAATTGGAATCTTTTTGCTTTTAATTCTGGCGATAATTGCCAGTTCGCTGGTGAATGTCAGCGGCAGCGATGTCGGCATTGTCGAAAAGAAATTTGGCGGCGGGAAATTGCCCAGCGGACGAATTTTAGCTTTTAATGGAGAAAATGGAATCCAGGCGAAAACGCTGGCACCAGGCTGGCATTTTTTCTATTGGCCCTGGCAGTATACTGTCACTAAGGTGCCAGTGACTGAAATTCGCCAAGGAGAAGTTGGTATTCTCCAGGCATCAGATGGAATGAGTCTTCCTGAAGATACAATTTTTGCACCGGAATGGACAAAACCAGACGATATGATAAATGCCGAGTATTTTCTGGGCGAAGGCAAAGGCTATAAAGGGCCCCAGTTGACGGTTTTGAAACCCGGTAAATATCGTTTGAACACTAAACTGTTTACTGTTAAGTCAGCCAAAGTAATAGATGTTAAGACAGGATCGGCGGCAGTGATAAAAAGTAATGTCGGTGAAAGTGTCAAGGCCCAAGACAGGCTTGTCAAGGAAGGCCAGCGTGGGATATGGGACACCGCGCTTGGCGAAGGCCAGTATTATAGAAATACCGATGCATACGAAGTGACAATGGTCAGTATCAGACAAGTTAAGGTTAGCTATACATCCGATAAAGAAGCGGGCGAACTGACAGATAGCAACCAGCCTGATCGCCCTATTACAGTAAGAAGTAAAGATGGCTTTACTTTTCCGGTTGATGTAAGAGTTACCTATAGAATTGATGTCAACGATACACCTAAGGTTGTTGCAACAGTCGGTGATGATGATCTTGTACTGTCTAAGCTGGTAACCCCGGCGGTTAGAGCTATTTTCAGAAATAATGCGGAAAAAGTAAAAGCACTGGAATATGTACAAAACAGATCGGTACAGGAATCTCAAAGTGCCAAGATGCTTGATGAAGAGCTGTTGGAATATGGTGTAACTGTCCTTGCAGTGCGAATAGGAAATATTGGTGATGAAGAAAGTCTGGGGACTCTGCTGAAAACCCAGACCGACAGAGAAATCGCCTTGCAAGAACAGGAAACATTCCAAGAACAGCAAAGAGCAGCTGAAAAAGAAAAAGAACTAATGAAAACCACACAAGAAGCAGAAGAAGAGAAACTACTTGCAACTGCTGAATATGGTGTGACAATTGCTGAAGAAATCAAAAAGAAAATGATTATTGATGCTGAAGCCCAGGCTGAAAAAATCGAATTGACCGCAGAAGCTCAAGCTAAAGCTTATAAGCTGGTTTCAGAAGTTATTGGTTCTGATAATGCGGCATTAATCGAGATAATGAAACTCATTGCCGAAAGTGAAATCAGGATTACCCCAGATGTTATGGTTGGCGGTTCCAGTCAAACAGGTATGTCTGATGCCCTGATGGGTACTATTTTGAGCGGCAAGCTCGGCAATGGCGAAAAGGAAACGACTGCACCTAAAATAAATAAATAGTTTTGGGGTAGTGCCAGCCAATTTTATTTTAAGTTAAATGGAGGTATGTTATTTTTTGCAAAAGGAATAACATACCTTTTTTTGTGGGCTTTCAGATGAAATATCTTTGGGTATCGATCACGGTGCAAGCAGTCTGCCATGGCAAGTACCCTTCATGTATTAGTTTTTAATTATAGGTTGCAAATCAGGCTTTTATCAGCTAGAATGCCGGAATGAATAATAATACTGAAAATGAACCAATAAAAGTTAGTTTCGTAACGCTGGGCTGTGCTAAGAACCTGGTCGATAGCGAAAAAATGCTTGGTCTGTTAGGCGGGGCTGGCTTTATGCTGACCGGGCCGGATACGCCATGTGATGTTACAATTATTAATACCTGCGGATTTATCGAAGAAGCACGCGATGAAGCCATGGAAAATATCGAAGAGGTCCTTGAACGAAAACGACAGGGACAGACCAAAATCGTTATTGTCACTGGCTGTCTGGCCCAGCTTTGGCAGGGGGAGCTTTTGGAAAAACAGCCAGAGATTGATGCTGTGCTGGGCCTTGATCGGCGGGATAAGATTGTCGGAATCGTTAACGAACTGCTCAGTGATAGCGGACTGGCCAATAATCTTCAGGTGACAAAAGGTGAATTTCGCGATGTTGCCAATGACCAGGGACGCTTAAGGATTACAGAAAGCTGCTGGGGGTATCTTCGAATAAGTGAAGGTTGCGACCAGAAATGCACATTCTGTACGATACCATTTATAAGAGGTAATTTCCGCAGTAAGCCAATGGATGCTGTCATCGAAGAAGCTAAGGAGCTAGCTAACGATGGAGTAGTGGAACTTAATCTTATCGGTCAGGAGACATCTGGCTATGGTCAGGACCTTAATGATGGCTATGGCTTAGCGGAGCTTCTGGTTGAACTAAATAAAATTGAAAAATTAAAATGGATACGCGTGCTTTATGTGCACCCTGCAACTTTAAGTGATAAAATAATTGAAGCGATGGCTAAACTGGAAAAAGTTGTGCCTTATATCGATATACCGCTACAGCATATCAGCGATAATATTTTAAAATTAATGAATCGCAAGCTGACTAAAAGCCAGACGATTGAGTTGCTTGAGAAAATACGAAAGCAGATCCCTGATGTAACTTTGCGGACAACGATGCTGGTTGGTTTTCCGGGTGAAACCGATGATGATTTCGCCCAGTTGTTGGAATTTGTCAAGGAATGCCGTTTTGATGCTCTCAGCGCTTTTATGTATTCTTTTGAAAAGGAAACCGCCTCGGCGAAACTTCCTGGCCATATCGATGAAGAAACTCAGATAAAGCGTTATGATGCGATCATGACAACCCAACAGGAAATCGCTTTTGAGTTGGCTGATGAGCTGACAGATAAAACTATCGATTGCATGATAACCAGTGCCCTTTTTGATGATGAGGCTGATGAGCTGGGGCTGGACCCGGATTATCGCTGGGTAACAGGTCGCCATCAAGGGCAAGGCCCGGAAGTCGACAGCGTTTGCTATATTACGGTTGATCCGGATCTGGAATTGACCTCTGGTGATATTTTACCGATAAAGATTATTGGGCGACTGGATTATGATTTAGTGGGCGAGATTGCTTAGAAATAAAGTAAGCAAGTAAGTTAGAGTTAATCTTTTCTATTGGACTGCAGTTATGTCATTAATAAAAAAACATCTTCCAAATGTATTGACCGGTTCTCGCATATTTTTTGCCGCGGGATTTGTATTTTTACTTTATAAATCGAATTTCAAAAGCGAAGCTCCATTTGGCCCGGCTACAAAAACTGATACGGTAATGATGCTGTGGTCATTTATATTATTTATTGTCGCGGCAATAACAGATATTATCGATGGGCCGCTGGCTCGGCGCTGGAATACCACCAGTGCTTTTGGACGCTGGTTCGACCCGTTTGTCGATAAGATACTGGTCGGTGGAGGATTTATTCTGCTGGCACTGCGACCTGATGAACAGACAGGCGTTCAATGGTGGATGGTAATCGTCATTTTAGCCAGGGAAGTTTATATTACAATTGCCCGCAGTATACTGGAAGCCAACGGCAAAGCATTCGGTGCAGTTTGGACTGGCAAAACCAAAATGATCCTGCAGAGTATCGCAATAGGAACTACGGTGTTTTGTATGACATTTTTCTACAAGTATCCATTCTGGGACTATTTCAGAAATTTCTGGATTTGGGCAGCGGTGGTATTTACCGCTTTTACCGCGGTGGATTATACAATTAAATTACGACAAGTGATAAAAAACAGTCGAGAAATTAATGAATAAAAAAATAAAGAATGTCATATTTGATTTGGGCGGGGTTTTGATTAACTGGTCGCCTGAATTGATCGCAGCGAAACAATTCAATGAACCGGGAATGCAACAGAGAGTATTAACGGAGGTATTTGGCCATCAGGACTGGCTGGATATGGATAGTGGTAAAATAAGCGAAGATGAAGCTGGCCTACGAATTGAGGCCAGGCTCGGTATTGACAGCAAAACAACTGAGGAACTTTTTGAGACAACTCGGGCAAGCCTGACAACCAAAGCTGAAACTGTGGAGTTATTGCTGGAATGCAAGAAGAATAATGAGATTTTCTGCCTGTCTAATATCCATACTAATAATTTCAATTATCTGCGTGACCGCAATGAATATTTCAGCGAGTTTAACGATGCTGTTGTTTCATCTGAGGTTAAGATGATTAAACCTGATGAAGCAATATATGTTTATGCTCTGGAACGATTTGGCATTGAAGCAAGCCAGACAGTGTTCATAGATGACAGTGTCGCCAATATTCAGTCAGCTAATAAGCTGGGGATAACGGGGATATTATTTAAGGATGCCAACCAGTGCCGCAGGGAGTTGGTGGCCCTGGGAGTAATTTGATGAAGCAATATCAGATTCAATGCAAAAGGCAAGAACTAACTCTGGGCGATAAGCCTGTGATTATGGGAATACTAAATGCTACGCCGGATTCATTTAGCGATGGCGGACATTTTGTAGATATTGATATTGCTGTTGCCCATGGCTTACAAATGGTCGCCGATGGTGCTAAAATTATAGATGTTGGCGGGGAATCGACCCGTCCCGGCTCACAGGCGGTAAGTGTAACCGAGCAGATCAAACGAGTGGTGCCGTTGATCAAAGGGATAGCTAACCAGTGTAATGTGGCCATAAGTATCGACACGACCAGCTGTGAGGTTGCCAAGGCAGCTTTAGAAGCCGGAGCATCAATTGTAAATGATGTTTCTGCTTTGCTGTTTGATGATAAGTTAGCTGACCTGATTGCAGAGCAAGGCTGTCCAATCATTTTGATGCATATGCAGGGTAAGCCTGAAAACATGCAGCGACAGCCGGAATATGAAAATGTGGTTGAGGAAGTTAAAAAGTTTTTGGTCGAGCGGATAGCGTTTTGTTTATCATCCGGAATCAAAAAGCAACAGATAATTATCGATCCGGGTATTGGATTTGGCAAGACAACTGAACATAATTTATTGCTGATTAAGCATATTGATGCCTTTAGTGAACTTGGTGTGCCAGTGCTGATAGGCCATAGCCGAAAACGGTTTATTGGCGATATACTGGGGATTGAAAATGCTGCGGATAGAACATTTGGCAATGCCGCGGTAGTTGGCTATTGCGTAAGTAAAGAATGCCAGATATTGCGGGTGCATGATGTCAAGGAAACCAGGGAAGTGGTTGATATGACTGCGGCGATAAATCAGGCATAAAAAAACTAATTTGATGTCGCTAATACGAAGAGATTTTATCTGCATGGGCTTAGCCCATCGTACCTTTTGAAATATTATGAATATGAAAAACACAAATAAACCCGGTATGAAATACAAAAAGACTAAGCCACCCTTGCAAAGGCAGGTTACGACTTTGTGGGATTATCCATCCCAGAATTATGGCGATAAGATGCAGGGCAATCAAAATTATATCGGGGCAACGCCCAGCTATATAATCTGGAACCTGCTGGATCGCTATACCAAAGAAAAAGACCTGGTAGTTGACCCGATGTGCGGCAGCGGTACGACACTGGATGTGGCCCGCGACCTGAATCGCCGGGCTCTGGGCTATGATGTTAATCCGACCCGTGATGACATTTTTCGAGTTGATGCCCGTAAGCTTCCACTGGAAGACCAGAAAGCAGATTTTGTTTTTATCGACCCGCCCTATTCAACCCATGTCAATTACAGCGATTCGCCCCAGTGCATCGGTAAACTACACGCCGATTGCAATGAGTATTATGATGCTTTGCGGCTGGTAATTACCGAGATTAATCGAATATTAAAGCCCGGCAAATATATGGGTTTGTATGTCAGTGACTCCCATGAAATCAAAAAGGGGTTTTTCCCGATTGGTTTTGAGCTGTTTGAAATTTTACGTGAATTCTTTATTCCGGTTGATATTATCGCAGTGGTCCGGCACAATAAAACGCTGGAGATGGGTAACTATCGCAAGGCCGCCGATGAAGGCAATTTCTTTTTGAGAGGATTTAATTATCTTTTCATTATGCAAAAGCCTGACAAGGTCAAAGCTGTTCCGCCAAAAAAACGTCAGGTCAAAAAGGCAAGTCCCTACAAGCCTGTCAATAAGTCTAAAGTAGATACCGATAAACAAAGCGGTCAAAACCAGCCCACAAAGAATCAACGTGCCCGAGCTCTGGCCCGACAGAAAAAGCGGGAAGCTAAAGGATTATAACTTCGTGTAGCTTGCGGTTCACACAATAATAATTTGGAGAGTTTAGTTTTGATATTCAAGAACAGCAATAATTTGGGGCTGGTATTCAGTACTGATGGCGGGAAGATGTGCCCGAAATGTTCGAAAGCTGTCGATAAATGTGCCTGTAAGGATAGTCAACAGGTAATCAAAGGTGACGGCAATGTGCGGGTTGGCCGCCAGACTAAAGGCCGCAAAGGTAAAGGCGTAACAACTATCAGCGGATTGCCACTGGCTGAGGATGAATTAAAAGAATTGGCCAAAAAGCTAAAGAATAAGTGTGGCTGCGGTGGCACAGTCAAAGACTGCATAATCGAAATACAGGGTGACCAGCGGGATAAACTCATCGATGAGCTGGATAAACTGGGCTATAAAGCCAAACGATCCGGCGGATAATTGTATGCTTTTAGAATTTCACCTGAGAAACACCATAACTTCACAGCGACATAAAAAAAGCTGTAAGTCCTTGTAGTTACGAGGCTTTGCGAAAAATTGCTAAACCTTGCGTTTACAAAGACCAACAGCATGATGGGCCCAGTAGGACTCGAAGTAAGTGACGTAAATAGTTGTCAAAACAAGACTTATGAAAATACGGAAAAACTATCAGGGCACAATCTGGGGCATAATCTGCAAAATGATGCACAACAGGTAAATAAAACCGGTACTGATGCTGATGAAAAAATTGAACTTCTAGCCAGTATCTTGGCAGGTATGAACGAACAATGCAGGGCAGTAATACTCGAAAACTTACCCGCCGATGAAAGAATGAGACTGGCCAGCAAGCTGGGGGATAAAAAATAATGGGCTATGTGTTTTTGTGAATTCCTTGAAAAGTAACCGACAGAACTGACGAAAGTGTTTACCTAATGAATAAACCCCATTATTAAATTAAAAACGGCAATTCAGACTTAAACTTGCGTCAATATGAATGACTGACAAAATACTGACATAACTTTGACGAAAGATATAGCTCACACATTTTATCGGTAAAGCACGGTTTTTTGACCAATAGCTGATAGAAAACATCTGAAAGATATTAACAGAAACTTTACCACACCCCCACCGGGTTGGGTCCCATAAGGGGTTAAGGTATCTCGGCTTTGTCGCATCATCGTTTTTTTATTTTGTAGTTTTGTCGTGTTCCTTGTCCTCCCCCTACTTTAACCAAGGGGGGCTTGGTAAATAACTGGGTAAGCTGGTATGTGTTGGCATATATACTGGCCTGTTTGACTATGGCAACATCACATATTCCGGGAAAATACCAGAATTAATGAATAAGACGGTAAATTTAACTGACTAATAGATATATGCTGGAACCACAAAAAAAGATAACCCCTGATTTCCCCAGATATTACCATACCCCCCGGGGCTTAGGTACCATCAATCTTAGAGGTATCCTGCTTTGATCGCTTATTTATTTTTAAATTTAACTATGTAGCCCCCCCCCACCTCCTTTTCACTGCAAAAAAAGCTAAAAATATATATATTTTAAGATATTCACTTGTTAGGTATATGTTAGCGTGGTATGATTTGAGATCTGGTGGCAGTAATAGCCTTTTGATTATTTTTTAGGACTGGAGCCTCTTATTTTATGAATGTAGAAGCAATTTACAAAGCTGAGCAAGGTAGTATATGCCTGCGGCCATTGTTTTTGTCGGCGGTGGCGGCGGGGTTTCCTTCGCCAGCTGAGGAATATATCGAAGGCAAGCTGGACTTGAATAAGCATCTGATCAGCAACCCGGCATCAACTTATTTTGTGCGGGTTACTGGTGAATCGATGATTAATGCCGGTATCCATCCTGATGATATGCTTGTGGTCGATAGAGCCGTTAATGCCAAAGATGGCGATGTGGTTATTGCTTGCATTGATGGCGAACTGACGGTCAAGACAATGCGAATAAAGCGGGGCCAGATTTGGCTTGTCCCTGAAAATAAGGCATATCAACAGCAGAAGATTTCCGATGCGATGGATTTTACGGTCTGGGGAGTTGTTCGGCATGTGATACATTCATTTTGATCGAGGGTAGAGATGATATTTTCCTTGGTAGATTGTAATAATTTTTATGTTTCCTGTGAACGGGTATTTAACCCGGGTTTGGAAAACAGGCCGGTTGCAGTTTTGAGTAATAATGATGGCTGTATCGTGGCCCGTAGCAATGAAGTTAAAGCTTTAGGAATAAAGATGGGAGTGCCTTATTTCAAAGAAAAACCTTTTCTTAAAAAACATGGCACAGCAATATTTTCTTCTAATTATGCCCTTTACGGTGATATGTCTCAGCGGGTTATGAAAACTCTGGCAGGCTTTTGCGATGACATGGAAATCTATTCAATTGATGAAGCATTTCTGGATTTGAGTAATCTTGCAAACATTGATTTATGCGATTATGGCCAACAGATTAGAAGAACAGTCAGGCAATGGACAGGGATTCCGGTTTCAGTTGGTATTGGGCCAACAAAAACACTGGCGAAGATGGCTAACCATTTAGCTAAACATGGCAATGGAGTTGTCGATCTTATTAATTGTGAAAATATTGATGAGATTTTAGTTAAAACAAGTCTGCCTGATATTTGGGGTGTTTCACGCGGTTATTCTAATCGGTTAGCTGCCGGTGGGATAAAGAACGCTTTGGAATTAAGGGATACTGATGATCGCTGGATTAGGAAGGCATTGGGTGTTGTAGGTGTTAGAATAGCCCATGAGCTGCGTGGCCAGGTTTGTTATGACCGGTAATTGTCAAGCAAAATGAGACAATTCTATTAGAAAATTAAGCTCTAATTTTTCACTTGTTTTGGGGGGTTA
>JAEIOG010000168.1 GCA_016342495.1 Phycisphaerae bacterium | reverse complement strand
ATGCTCACAGTGCTGGGATTGGGCCAACAGAAGAAATGATGATTTCCAATAAAAAAATTTCATGCGATTGCCCTGCCGGTACTTGCCCAAAATAAAATATTGCCTCCACCCATTTATACCAGTAAAAACAGCCCTATCAATATTCGTGATAATTCCAAAACCACCCTTTACTACGGTCGCCGCTTACAAACTCAACATTATTATAGGACGAGCATTAAAATTAATAAATCAAATTTCCAGCATACAAGCCTTTTATCTCAATCAAATGGTTATGTAAGGTAAAAAAAACTTTTTCATTGGCCCCACCAATCAAGCGGCATAAACTAATAGCCGAATACTAATACATAGGAGTATTATACTTAAATGGCACACTCCCCCTAAATGGTAGGGCCAGCAATGAAAGCATTAATGATTGCAAATGAGATATATCAATGGAATTGGATTTAATTAAAAAAGAATTAGAGAATCTCGATTATCTGCAACTCAAGGAAATCGAAGACAAGGTCAAATTATTGATCATTCATGCCGGCTCGGTGATGGCTGATATGCCTGAAGAGTTTGCAAAGCAATTCCGCAGCAACAAACGCTTTGACACCAATTTTATAGGTACTGTAACAAGATTAACCGATCTTAAGTCCGGTCAAAAAAACCAGTATACCACCATAGTATCGGATATTTCCAATGGCGGCATAGGTCTACGACTACCTGCCAGTTTCGTACCCGCCCGCCTGATAGATGTTCAGTTTACCGGAAATGATAAAAAAATACGAAAATACTATCTTGATATCGTTCGTATAAAAAAAACAGAAATTAATGGCGAAAACTTTCTGGATATTGGTTGCAAAATCGTTTCTTCCGCAGATGCCGAGATGTTAATTGAACGCGAAAAACGAATCGGCAAAATGAAAAACAGACTTGATAATAAAGTCAAAGCATTGATTTTATTAGCAGGTGCCCGTGAAGATCAAAATAAAACAATAATCTCCCCTGTCCGCAATGAAGGATATCAGATCAGGCGCATCGAGAATATTCCTCATGCCATCGAAACCGCCACAAAAATGGCAGCTCAGCTACTAATTCTCTCGCAAGGGACCCGGTTGCTCAGAGAACCTGATACTTTGCAATGCATTATCAATATGCCAAAAGAAATTGCCACTCTAGCAATAATAGATAATGAAGAAGATAAAGCTCGGCTATATCAGGCTGGGATTGATGAATGCATTACCATTGCCAGTTGCGAAAATTATCTTTTTCATGCAATTGAAAGAGCAATGCTGAATCATGCCTATTACTATGAAACCAATTCTGCTATTGGTAAAGCGATTGTTTGCGGCCAGAGTTCGCAGTCAATAAATATGGCCGCTTATTATCTGATTGAAATGGGATACAAAAGTCAATGCATTTCAAATATGCGAGATATACATAAATTCAAACTGGATTCTGAAGATTTTGATATTATCTTCGCTGAATATGATGAAGAAACAACAGAAGATTTCAGGAAGATTATGAGCTATTTTCCTGATAAGCGAATTGTTGCTATGTGTAAAAACTTTGATCTGGGCCGAGGAGCTATGGCATGTGGCGCAGAAAACTACCTTACTATCCCTGCCTGCCATGATGATGTTAAAAGAATTATTAATAAAGTTGTTCGACAAAATGCTTCGTGTCGTAAACTGACAGGTATAATAGATATCTAAAAAAATGATAATGATAAGGCTATTATGAATATATTGTTTATAAATTTAGACCCTGTTAAGCTGCCAACAGCGACAGAAGCATTTGAACATTCTATAGAATATTCTATTAGCTTTCTACAGACTGCAAATGTTTCTGAACTACTAAAGCATCTTAAAGAAAATAGCTTTGACGCATTGATAATTGGGCACAAAACACCAGAATATGATGGAATTGCATTAGCAAAATCAATCTCGCATATACAAAGACCAGCTATTGTCGTAAACCTCAATCACACTGACAATAATGATGACTATCAACTTGGAATCCAGGCAATAAATAATGGGGCACATTGCTATATATGCAATAAAGCATTAAATTCCGGACAATTATTTTGCACAGTTGGCCAAATGTTATCTGCTGAAAATTCCCCCATAAATAAATCCCCCAGGATAGTTGACAAAAAACTGCAAGAAGAACAGGTATTCAGTAACATTGCTAATATCATGCTTATTGGAATTGATAAATATCAAAAAATATTTAAGGTCAACAAAAAAACCTGCCAGGTGACAGGATACAGTCAAGAAGAACTTATCAATAATAACTGGTTTGATTTATGCCTGCCACAAGATGAAGCAGAAATAACAAAAAGATATTTCGAGACCTGCCTGGCAAAAAAGATAGACCCAGACGAAAGCTACAATAATCATATAATAACCAAAGATGGGAAAACCAGATATATTCAATGGCATAATGATACCATTTGCGATGATAATGGCCAGACAACCGCTATTGTATGCTCAGGAATGGATATAACCGAACAAACTCAACTGATTAATGAGCTCAGGCAAGCCAGACATGAAGCCCGTGAAACTTATCTGGAACTCGAACACATAAATCGCCAACTAGCTGTATCAATTGAGCAGGCTAATATTATGGCTCAGCAGGCCTTGCAGGCAAGCCAATCTAAAAGCTCGTTTCTGGCTAATATAAGCCATGAAATCCGTACTCCTATGAATGGGATTATTGGATTCAGCGAACTTCTTGCCAATGATCTGGATAATGAAGAGCACCAAAATTATGCCAAAACTATTTATAATTGCGCCACAAATCTGCTACAATTATTAAATGATCTGCTGGACTTCTCAAAAATCGAAGCTGGGCGAATGGATATTGAAATTATTGACCAGCCTCTCGGAGAGCTTGTTCAGGAAGTATGCAATTTAATGTCAGCCAAAGCCAATGAAAAAGGTATTGAGCTCAAAGTCAATATGCTCACGCCTATCCCAGCAATCATCAGAACTGACCCAACACGTTTACGTCAATGCCTGATCAACCTAGTGGGAAATGCAATTAAATTTACTGAAGAAGGCCATGTACACTTAAATGTTTCAGTACAAAACAATGGCAACTCTTGTTCACTTCAATTAGATATCACCGACACCGGAATCGGCATCTCAGAAGATGCACAACAAAATATATTCGAATCCTTTACTCAGGCTGATGCCAGCACTACTCGCAAATTCGGCGGTACAGGACTAGGATTAGCGATTACTAAACAGCTCATGGAGCTATTACAGGGGCGGATAGAACTTAAAAGCACTCCCGGTAAAGGTTCTACTTTTTCACTAATGCTCCCTATTGAAAAACAGCAAGAGCCTACAATAAAAATATGTGCCGATACGATCGAACAGATGCTTGCAGAAAACCAGGAAAAAGAAAAACAAGAAACCATCAAAGACGGTAAAAACGCCCGAGTTCTTGTCGTCGATGACAATCAGCACAATCGCCAGTTAATCGCTATACATCTAAAAAAACTGGGGCTTAAATTCACCACCGCAATTGATGGTCTTCAGGCTATCAATATGACCGACAAGCACAAACCGGACATTATCCTTATGGACATGGAAATGCCACGAATGAATGGCTATGATGCTACCAGAGAAATACGTAAAAAACATATTACTCCAATTATTGCGTTAACTGCCCATACAGATATATCAGAACATGATAAATGCTTAAAAGCTGGTTGCAATGAGGTTATGACCAAGCCGGTCGAACCCAAAATATTGCATAAAACTTTATCACAATATATTAACATTGAATCTTTGCAGCAAACCCAAAACAAATTTACGGAGCAGACTCCTCATGATACAACTGAGCCAAAATCTGATAATATCGAAAAAATCATTTCAACATTATCATTTGATCCGGAGCTAGTAGTCATTGTCGAAGATTTTCTGGCTGAACTACCTTTGATTATGCAAAAAATTGATGATGCTTTCAATGCGGAAAATATGGAAGAATTGAAAAATGTCGCCCACCTTCTCAAAGGCAGTGGCGGCAATTCCGGATTTGATATGCTGTACAAAAAAGCCATGGAACTGGAAAATTTAGCTGCTAAAAATCAAAAAGACGATATCGAATGTGTTATTAGTGAAATAAACCAACTAATGCCAAGATTAACTGCAAAAGCTTAAATCCTAATTATGATGATAATAATTTCGCGCAACGCAACGACCTTAGTATCATTCGAGCGATTTTCTCTGGCCTTGACAGCCTATCAGAAAAAATTATAAGATAATGCCCCATCAATTCACAATTATCGTAATGACTTTTGCTCAGAATCGCCGCTAAACGTGGCGTAGCTAACAGCTGACCGATTGTTTCCCCTTGGCCATAAAACATATAATCTTCGGGCCCTTGCCAATCTGGTAATTCTAAAGCTTGGTAAAAACGATATCGCCCTATCGGGGAAAATTCTTCATTACGCAAAGCTATCATGCCTGACAATTCTTTTTTACATTTGCACATCACTATACTTTTATTATGCGTTTTTCGCTGTCCACCATTACCTGTCTCATAACTAAAATCACAATACCAGAATTGCACCCCACTTTGTCGACCGCTTATAACATTATATATCCTGGGCCAATGCCCTACCTGCATACAATACGACTGCGACAATTCATCTCTGAGCTCCGCCCTCCAATGGGCGGTAAATCGCATCCGCATTTTGATGGCTATTCCCGCTATCATACGTCGCCGGGGTCTGAAAAAAATCAACCACCAGAAAAACACTATAGCCTCAAAAGCCATAACTACAATAATCGTTGGCAATGACAACCAATCCAACATATCAAAAACCTCTAATCATAAATTTAATATCAATATGAATTTTATCGTCTGAGCACTTGTTTGCCAACCAAGATTTAATTTTTTTAACCTAAAACAACATTTAATCTAAACCCATTCCCACTAATAACCGTTTAAACATATAGGCAACTGTAACAACTTGAAAAAATAACAGTAAAAGTGTAGAATAGAGCTATGAAAACCATGAAAACCATAAATACTATATTAATAACAATTTTCATCATTTTAACCCTTTCAACCAGAATTTTGGCCTTGGAACGCGGCCAAATCGCCATTATCGCCAACATTGACAGCGGAGAATCTCTATATTTAGCAAGATACTACTGTCAACAACGTGGTGTTCCTGAAGTTAATATCATAGCCGTTTCTATGCCCAAAACCGAAACCATCGATAGAGATACCTACAATAAAATCGCGAAACAAATCAAAATCGCCCTGCAAAAGCCGCAAATACAGGGCAAAATCAAATGTCTGCTGACTACCTACCACACACCCTTAAGAATAGCCAACACCCTTCCCAGCCAGGACCCACTCCAACTGGCCCTTATCAGCTTAAATGACAAAGCCATCGAAGAATCTTTTCCTAAGCTACAAAAATGGATTGATTCTACGAAAATGCTAATTGAACCGGGTAAAACTTATAATTCTACCGTTGAATTCCCAAACCGAACCGTTGAATACATCACCCTGCTGGAACGAATGCTCAATAATAGTCAGACCGCTATCCAGAAATTTCAATTGGCTCTCAATAGCGGCAAACTCAAATTGTCCACCATTGATGATGCTACCGCCAAGGCGATTGTCGAATTTGGTGGTCTGCAAAACGAAGTAAAAATCATCCAGGCCTTATATAATAGTCAAATCGACCCTGACCAAAAATCCCGATTTCAAAAGCTCTTTACCGACGCCAATAATAAAATAGCTGAAAAAGGCAAACTTTATAATAAACTCAAAGCCAAGGGTATTACCATTGAGTCGGCCACAAGAATGCATGAACTGGAGCTGGAACTCTTTGGCATATTCCAGTTTTGCGGTATGCGATTAAATGAACTAAAATCAAATACAATCGTTGAAACTTACGCCGCATTTGACAGCGAACTTTCCCTTATTCTCAAAGACGACTATCCGCTGTATCGCTGGCAGCCTAACGAACTTTGCGTGTCCTATGGGCCCGGCAATATAAAGCCCGAACCTAAGAACTCAAACACCATGATGGTCAGTCGTCTCGATGGACCGACTGCTCTGATTGCTCAGGGCCTAATCGACAAAGCCATCGCCGCTGAATCTCGCATCCTAAATGGCAAAGCTTATTTCGATGCCCGTGGTAAATATGAAAATATCAACAGTCTGGGCACCTTTGGCAATTATGATCAGGCTATCCGGGATGCCGCTGAACTAGTTAAAAATAAAACCTATCTGGGAACCACTCTCGATGACAAAGAATCACTCTTTTCCACCGGCCAATGCCCCGATACCATTCTGTACTGTGGGTGGTATTCACTGAAGAATTATATTGATTCATTCACTTTTGTCGAAGGCGCTATTGGCTATCATATCGCCAGCTGGGAAGCCACAACTCTGCGAACCCCCAATTCGAACATATGGTGTCCACAACTGCTGAACCATGGCATTACCGCCACCATCGGGGCAACCTATGAACCATATCTACACGCCTTCCCCCAGCCTGACAAATTCTTCGCCGAACTTGCTACTGGCCAACATACCCTGGTAGAATGTTTCTATCGCACTGTACCATTCACTTCATGGCAGATGATTCTAATCGGCGACCCGCTCTATAAAATCCGCCTGCCTTTGAAGGACAAAACCGAAGAACCTAAAATAAGCCCCATTACTCCTCCCAAAACCAAACCGAAAGCTGCACCCATAATCAATAAACCAAAACAGCCAACAACCAAAAAAACCCTACCCAAAATCAACAGGCCAAAAAAAATCAGACGATAAAACCGCAGTCTTTGGCCTGCCTGCTATAATAATTAAGATCGATTTTATGATGGAAAAGAAAAAACAGACCAATTTTACATTATCAGGAATTTTCATGGTAGTCGTAACCGGTGTAATTTGCTTTAGTATATTTTCTATGTTCAATAGCTATAGCCGCCACCTGGAGCTTTTATCACATTTTAGAATGCAATATTTATTTGCATCAATTTTATGCTTAGCCGGCCTGTTAATTTGCAAAAAAATCAAAACTTCCGCAATCATCCTGGTTATCGTCATTCTGAATGTTGCACATATACTGCCTTGGTACCTTAAAACCGATATTCCTATCGCCCCTGCTACAGCTATCCCATTGAAAATAATGCTGAGCAATGTACATTCCTCAAATCAAAATTATGATAGACTCCTGTCGCTTATCAAAACCGAATCCCCAGACATATTCATTGCACAGGAAGTCAATCAGCGATGGATTTCAAAAATAGCTTCTCTTGAAAAAGAATATCATCACAAACTGCTTATTCCCCGCGAGGATAATTTTGGCATAGCACTTTACAGCAAATTGCCATTGAGTAAGGTAAAAAAGGAATTTTACGATTCAGATGTTCCATCAATTTATGCCCGCCTCAAACATGATGGCCATGAATTTACACTTATTGCCACCCATCCGCTACCCCCGATTAATAAACAATATTTTGATGCACGCAATACCCAGCTTAATGCGTTGGCTACCGGAATCAAAAGCATTAATGAGCCAATAATATTAATTGGCGATCTGAATGTTACTTTGTGGTCTGGTAATTATAAAACCTTGGAAACTAACAGCAATTTATATAACGCGCGCAAGGGCTTTGGCATAATCCCCACTTGGCCATCGCACATTCCCCTCATGCGTATACCAATAGACCATTGCTTGTTATCAAATGAGTTCAGCGTAACCAATATCAAAACCGGCCCTGATATTGGCTCTGACCATCTACCATTAATCATCGAAATAAAAATGAACACCCTGCCAAATTGAATCATTTAGCCTTGGCAAAAGGCAAGATAACTACGTCCATGTTGATAAAATTTTCAGATTAAAATATGAATTTCCAATTATTTCACTGTGGGTTAGACAATGAATTCAGGGATAATATCAATAGCCCCCTGACGAATATGACATGCCTGATCTTGATTGATGAATTTATAAGGCCACCGTAGTTGAGTGCCAACTGCTGACCAGTTGCCAATAGCCGCCAACAGTTTATCAAGAGCCTGATTAGAATAGCCCTGCTGGAGAAAAGGGGTTATATACTTTTGCATAAAGATTGCAATGCGGTTTTCAAGTTCCAAAGCATCAATGATATTATCCTGTGTTTGTTGATACCATTTTTGGGCAGCCCCGGGGTGAAGACAGGCCATATTAGAATATGAACCCTGGGCCCCATTTTTAATCCCGGTGGCTAAATGGTGGCCGGGAATAAAAACTGAAAGGTTATGACAATGCTCTCGCATTTGCTGATACCAGAATTCATCGCCATCGCAGACCTTTAAACCAATCAGTTCCGAGATAACTTGTTTTAGCTGGGCAAATTCCTGAGGTAATAATTTTTTCTTAGCGTGAGGAGGATTGTATAGGATCATACCTATACCCTGGCTTGCTTTTGCCATTCCCTGAAGAAATATCACTATTTCCTGAAAAGTAGGAACAAACCAGTCAGGCAAAATAACCTGAACCGCTCCTGGATGCAACCCAACAATACGCATAAGTCTTTCACGCGAGATAATCGGGCTCATGTGACTATTACTCCGGCAATTAAATAGATGAAAGTTTTGTATTTATCTGTTATAATATTGCGATGGAAACACGAGATGCAC
>JAEIOG010000167.1 GCA_016342495.1 Phycisphaerae bacterium | reverse complement strand
ATTTTTGAATTTATCCATGATTCCCTTCACGCTCACTGGACAAATCAACAATACCAATCATTGCTGTGAACGGTTACCCTTTTGCAATAAATAACTTGTGATTTATTGAGCAAGCCCTATTTATCAACGATCATTTTCAAAAAATGATCAAGGTTTGAGACAACTGTGGTTATTTTAAAATGTGCATGACTCAAGCCAGCGTCAGGCATACTATTCCTAAATAGCAACACCAACAAAACCTTCTTTATTGATGTCTACAAAAGGATCCTAATCACGGAATGATTTAACCTCTGCGGCCCACTGATCGTGGAGCTTCTTCAATTGCGAAACAACTTCTGGATGATTGCCGGCTAGGTTTTTGCTTTCAGCCACATCGGTTTTCAAATCACTCAAGAACAACTGCTGGTCATATACCAACTTCCAATGCCCGCGACGAGTTGCCCAACTTTTGCCACGCATCCAGTGCATAATATCATGCTTGGTACTGGCACTGTCAGAAGCGATAATATCAGTTATGCTCTTACCATCAATCTTGCGATTTGGCAGCGAAACCCCGCAATATTCAGCGATCGTAGGGAACCAGTCAATACTGCAGGCCAGCTGATCTCTTGCAACGCCTTTAGGAATATGATCAGGCCAGGAAATTATACATGGCACACGAATCCCACCTTCCCAATGCGTTCCTTTATGGCCACGATATGGCCCAGCACTGCCCCCTCCGCCAAAGGTTCGTTCTTCAACTGAATGACCATGATCACTCATAAATATCACAATTGTATTTTCGCGAAGATTCAACTCGTCCAGTTTGGCTAGAACCTGGCCAATACGATCATCAAGAGCCGTCACAAAAGCGCCGTAACGAGCACGTTTGGGATCTTTTATGTTTTTATACATTTCTGCAAACTTTTGCTCAGCCTGCAGTGGATAGTGAGGCATATTAAATGGTAGATACAAAAAGAATGGATCATCCTTGTTTTCTTCAATGAAACGATTTGCCTCACGAACAACCATATCCGGAAAATATTTACCGTCTTCCCAGTGTTCCTGCTCATTTTTCCAGAGATCATGACGGTTAGGCCCATGCCAATAGAAAAAATGTGAATAATTATCTATACAACCAACCTTATGACCAAAAAACTCATCAAAACCTTGAGCATTAGGACTTAGAGGCAATGTGTCCCCCATGTGCCATTTACCAAATATCCCCGTGCGATACCCATGTCCCTTGAGTACCTCTGCGATTGTCACCTGATCATTTGGCATACCACGATCGCCATAAGCGTTAGAAACCAGCTTAGCTCGCTGGGGATATCTTCCTGTCAGTAGGGCTGCTCGAGATGGAGAACATACTGACGCACCAACATAGAACTGATTAAAACGAACGCCTTCTCTGGCAAGCCTGTCCATATTTGGCGTTATCAAATCCTTCGCTCCATAGCAGCCAACGTCAACACTACCCTGGTCATCGGTCAGAATAAAAATCACATTGGGTTTCCGAGACGATGCTTCATTTGCTGAAAATGCTTTAACACCACAAGCTAAGGCCGCAGTTCCAAAACCCAGTTGCTTCAAAAATTTTCTTCGCGAGCTCATTGCTCTTTTCATCTTAATCACCTTATCAAATTTTTATAACTTGCTATATGGGCCTTCGACACCAGATCGAAGGCCCATATTTTTCAAACTAATTGTTCAGCAACTCCAAACAATATTATTCAGGATTGCTTGCATCCAGCAGCCATTCAAAAGCTAGTACGCTTAGATCTTCGAGATCAATCAAACAGTCATTGTTGATGTCAGCCGCAATATAAAACTCAGGAACACAGCGTGGAGTTTCATCATTGACGACAAGCTCAACATTTCTCATCTGAATCTTACCGGTAATGTTTGAACCCCAATAGCCGCAGAAGAAGCGACGCAGTTTACCTGCTGCTAAATTATCTGGAATCGGTACAATAATTGTATGCCATTGCCCATCACTCAAGACAGAAGTATCGAGGTTATAACTAAAGTTTGTACCATTGGTATTCTGGAAGTTACCCCACATTAATGCTTTGTGATTACCCTCAACCAGTCGCATATCAATATGAATTTCGTCATACTGGTTTAATGGCAAATCTGAACGATCATTGTGATAGTACAACCATGATGCATCAGTTTCTCCGGTACTGCTTGGTGTGTCATACGACCACTCAATAACAACACTATCATTTGGATCCAGAATAGGCTTGCAGTAACCTTCACCATATACCAAATTGGTGCCATTGGAATACTCGTAATAGTGCATCCAATAATAATCAGCACTGGCAGGATCATCTGGATCAAGATTCGCTACATCATAATCCATCGCGTCAACTACAGCTGCTTCAGTAACAATACCACTGGTGTCTTCTCCCCAATGATTTGCGATTGGAGCATAATCATCAAGATTGACTTTGAGATTATCATCAAGGTCTGAAACCAGAGTAACTACCGTGAAACTCCATACATTACTTCTCCAGAGCTGATTGCCTGAAGCGTCAAATTCAACGACATACCAATAATAATGTCTGCCAGGGGCCAGATTGAAGCCAAAGCTCGCTTGTGGACTTGTAAGACCATCGATAACAGCAGCATCCGGCAATGGGAAATTCGGATCAAAGTCTTCAGCATACTGGTCTGGACCGGTGGTGCTGTAGTACACCTTGAATTTCTCAGAACCTTGCCCTGCAGTCCAGCTCAGGTCAGTATCGAAAGGCACATTGGTTGCATTATCTTCGGGCTCAGGAGCAACTGGGGTAGGATTGACTTCTTTAACCTCATCTTCGTTAAAAATATAGTTATAGATACGGAAGTCATCGATCATGCCGTCAAAGGTATCATTTGTACCAGCATTGCTGCCGCCAATAAACATTTGAGTAGCACCATAGACAGGTTTGTTGTGGTTTGCAAAAGATTTCCACAATTCGCCATTGATATAAACATTGATGCCTTTACCCTGTTCTTTGGTTATGACAAAGTTATTCCAGCGATTCTTGTAATAAACCTCGGAAAAACCAGAATCATAAATCCCAGTATTACCATCGTCAGGATTACCAGTAAACATCTGGAAACGGCCTGTGGTATGAGGTATACGAAGTAAAATTGCGTCTGCCCCAGAGGTCTTTGCATGCACGAGATTCTGCAGGTTTGCCAATGGCTGTTCTGCTGAACCATAGGTCCAGAATGACATCGTAAAACCTTCTCGAACATCATCGAGTACTTCAGCTGGAACTTCAATATGGCCATTATTGGCATTGCTCATTCTAAGAGCCCGACCAATCATCCCGCCATCGACACTGTAAGATACTGAACCGGCAGCTTCGCCATGATACTCATTACCGCTAACATCATCAGCATTGCCATCGAAAGGCCAATGAGCAATCAGATGGCCGGCTTTTAATTTAGCATAATCTGAATTTACTGAATTACCGCCTACGATACCGACTGTACAGAAATATGCACCGTTATCGACGTCCTGAACATCCAAAACAGTCAGTGTATCTGTAGCTACACCAGTGAAGTCAGCACCTTCTTCAAGTGCAACTGCTTCAGTTACATCTTCATTTGCGGTGTTAGGATCTATATACCATTGATATTCAAGGCCATTGCCTGAAAAATCGCTAGCTTCGACAACAAAATCAACATCAGTGCCAGCTTTAACTACTTTGCTTACAGGATGCTTTACAATAACGGGAGTTAAACGAACTGTACTGAATTGCTGGACTTTTCCGGGTATTACCTCGCCACTGCTTAGTTTTTCATCGACCTTCCAATAATATGTAACATCGCTTACAAGGTTCGCAGGTGTAAATTCAGTTGCTTCACCTGCGTCTACCAGCCCAGCTAATACCATATTTTTATTGGCACCATCACTAATATAAACTTGATGCTCAACAATGGATACATTATCACCTGCTGTCCAGGTCAATTTTACATCTAAAGCGACACCCTCAGCATAATTGGCAGGACTCATATTTGTAGCCTGTGATGCTACAACCCCCACATTTGCCTTAATCCACTCGTTAACGCCTGCGATCTGAGCATCAGTCAAAGCGGCATTATAAACAATAACTTCAGCGATTTCAAAATCTTCAGTACAAGTTGAATGCGCTACTGGGGAAAAACCACAACGAAGATCACCCAGATAAAAACTATCGTTTTGAGTGGTATATTGTCCGCCACTTTCATTGAGTGCCTTCACCAGGGTAACACCATCATTAAACCAGTCACCAACACCAGCAGAATTCATACGACTGGTACGAATAAAAATCGAATCATCCGGGTGAGCAACTGTGTAGCCAAGGAATTTCCCATTATCCTTACGAATAGATGGATCTGTCTGCAAATTAAACGCATCACCTTGAGCATCACCCCCTGAACGTGAAACAAAACCTACTGGACGAGTATCGTCACTAACCGGGGCCTTGTAGACCGCGAATATTGTCAGACTATCCAGACCTGTCCCGCCATTAAGACTGCTGGATTTAAGAAGATCATCTTTACCGCCATGAAAATAAACCGTAGAAATATCACGACCAAACATATCTTCACTGGCAAGAGTCGGCCCCGTATATTCAATTCCCGTAGCAGCAACAACTCCAGCAGCAACAGCATCCCGGCCATTACCACTAATATCTGCCCAGGTATTTGTGTTGATATCAAAATATGTCGCCGGATCACGCAGCCATAAGGACAAATCGCTATTGATTACCGAATCATTAGGTGCAACTTCTGCTGCGCCTGCGAAACTCGTAATAACGAACATAGCTACTAAGTATGAAATAACCCTTAATTTCATAATCATCTCCTTGTTAAAATTGTACATTTCTAAACTCATAAACATTTTCACACTACCTCACTTTGTCATATTTACATATCCACCTCCCATCCTTGTTAAAACACAATATACATACAACCGCATTATTCCGGGAATTCATTCATCCACTCAGGCCAATCAAGGTTTGAAGTTCGCTTAAACTGTTTGTGCCATTTCAGCTTCCATAACCCCTTCAAACTTACTTTCTGAGCAGAATAATCCAGCATCACAGAATTAACCTTGCCGGCATGACGATTGATACAATATCGATGCATCTGTATATTCCCATTGCTAAAATCATTTTCCTTCAAAGGTGGAGTGTCAGCATGATCTGGCCATCCACCTAGCCACACACTATCAAGAAACAATGGTATATTTGAACCACCCTTAACAGATGGGCTGCTCCAGTACATATCAGCACTTCCTACCCGTACTCCTTTTGATGGATCTCCAACCCAATCATTAATCCCATAACTTCCGGCCATGCCTGGATAGCCTTGCCTCTGATCGTCATCATCAAAAGGCCCCCATGCTTGCTTCAGTCCACCAGGCCTGTAGATCCCCGGTGTCCCTAGTCTGGTACGATCAACTTTTGTTGCAACTGGACAAAAGCAAATTTCTGTATTCTCATAGTAGGGCTTGGTAGCCTGTATCCAATTGTGCCCGACTGAACTACTCTGGTATGCCCTGTAAAATCTATCGTTATTGTCTGAGGAATACTGCCCAAAACAAAGCCCCCACTGTTTTAGATTTGACAGACAAACAACCCCCTTGGCCGCCTCTCGTGCCTTGCTCAAAGCTGGCATTAGAATCGAAACCAACAACGCGATGATAGAAATCACTACCAGCAATTCGATTAAAGTAAATCCAGACTTGTCATTCCTTGCCATTGTCATCATATGCAACTCCACTAAACATAATTAAGTTAAATTTTCTTGTGCTGCCTGAAAAAATATTTACCACACAATAGATATTAATTATCTATGCTTTCTCATTAAAAACTGAATAAAATTGAAGAGTCAATTTTTATGGTTAATACATTTATCTGTACCTGAAACCCTGGATAAATTATGGGCTTACAGATTCATACAATTGCCTGATTTCTTCGGGAGATAATTCCCTGTTAAACCATGCAATCTCATCAACTCCGCCCTTAAAGACTCTAAATGGAATGCCAGAGTCAAATTTATCAGGACAATCCCCAATATATGCTTTGCTATATAACTTTGCTGTCTCTCCCATTGTTGCAGGTTCGCCTTCTTTAATGCCATTTACATATATCTGCTTATAGCCGTCACCCACAGCGGTAACTACAACATGATACCATTTTCCGGGCTGAGCAATTGTCTGGCTCTGAACCAGAGTCCCTTTCTTCAAACCGCCGGTATAAATGTAATGTTCTATTTTACCATCTGCAGCCATAGCAATACGACGATATTTATTATCCTGTTTCGAAACAAAAATATCCTGGGCTGAGATCACTTTCGGACAAATCCACATAGCAACAGTATATGCATTTTCATCTTTATAGGTGCTGGGGATATTCGGTATTTCCACATAAGCCCCACTAGCACCAAACATAATCGCATAGTTGCTCTTGTTATCACCCAAATCCCGGCCCTCTGCAAATATTACGTTTCCTATGAAACTGCCTGCCGCTCTTTGGGGATTTGCTTCATTTACCAAAGTTGAATTGCCGTCATGATTAAATCGCCAATAAATTATCGGATTATTTTTACGCACTTCCATTTCATAGGGAGACGGAATCTTGCGGTAAAAGGCATATTCGTCCAGCTTCTTGATACGTATCGTATCTTCGCCGGCCTTGATAAACCTGGCATTTCCAGCCAGGACATTTTGCTGTACACGTTTCTTGCCGGTCTCTGGCCCTGCATAAAGCACTACCTCGCCATCGAATACGTGCAATTCCCTGTCCCCGACATCATTTACCCTAACGCCAAATTCTGTGCCCAGATCCATAACATAAGCGTTAGGCATATCTACCTTAAAGCCATAAGCTTTCGGAGGAACATAAGCAGTTAATTTGCCATTATGCAATTTCATGTGGTCTACGTCCAAAAGCTCAATCTGGGCAGGACCTTCAACAATCACTCGAGCTTCATCTATAAACTTCAGCTCTACGAGTCCTTTGTTTATTTCTATGGGACCAGCATATAATTCTGAACCCACATTAATCTGAAGAATGTCACCCCATTGCACATCTCGCGTATCAGTCAACGTTGCCAAAGCAACAGGAGGTTTGCTGATATGGTGTTGAACTCGACTCAATCTTTCAACATAAGTCAATATGAAAGCGATTGCAATCAATGCAGCAATTGCCCCGAATACTTCAAAAATGAATCTACGATTGGGACTCTTTCGCTGATACTCTATTTCATCAGTGCCAATTGGCGTTTGTACTTTGGCCTGCTGCATAGAAGTATACGCCAGCCGGCTTAAGTCACTGGTGACAATTTCATTAAGGATATCTTTCCGAGCTATTTCTTCGGCCACTAGTAATCCCAGGCCGTCTGCTTTCGCCACTTTGTTTTGCTGCAGCCCATAATCAACAAACATATATTCCACATAATATCTGCGGGCCTGGCGATCATTTCGCAAGATGCTCTTCAGCATAGCAAAACGTTCCAGGGTGATTCTCTCGCTTAGCAGTTCCTGAATCAATTCACTCAGCAGGGAATATTTATCCGGTCCGGATTTCATGCCATATCCTCCTGAGCCGTGGAACGACGAACACAGAGAAGCAGCAGATCATGAATCCTTGCAATTGAACGATAAATGCTATGAATCGACTTGTCAGACTTCTCGGAAATTTCTTTGACCGCTAAGCCTTGATCATAACGCATCGAGACCATTGCCTGGTCAGGGTCAGCAAGTTTCTTGCGACATTCCGCAAGTGTTTCCAGCCTCTGGTTAATTTCCGGCACTACCTCAAATGCATCCTCAGAGATCAAATGCAATAGTTCGGTATCGAATCTCAGCGGTGCATTCTTGCGTCGACTGTAAAACGACAAAACTCTATAATGTGCGATCCGGACAGCCCACTTAATAAAGCTGCTGCCTGGTTCAAATTTCGATAAATTGTGAAACATATAAATAACCGTCTCTTGCAGAATATCATCGGTATCGAAATGATTGGGGATAAGACTGTATATATACGCATAAATGCTTTTGTTATTTGCTGCTAACAATCGCAAAAAATGCTCAGTGCCTATCACTTTGCTCGTCTCTGATTTGTTTTTTATTTCTTTGTCCATTTTCACCATTCTACAATTAAACTGTCTATATAAGTATAGAAATCGGCAATATAAATTTTTGCGAAAAAAACAAACAAATAAAATGTTTTTTTTAATATTATGCGTTTTTATGCGTTGCAAGCCCATTAAACACTAGAAAACCGAACTTGCAACCTCAAGATCATGAAGCCTATTCCTAAGTTCTAAAAAACTTAATTGGACAGCCCTTAAAGCAACATAAATTAACATGACTTGCCAGCACGAACTTAATATACATTATTTCCATTTCGTATTGCCTAGAACACATCCTCTACCTACACAACCGTACCATCATTATTAATTTCGCTACGATTCAATAAACGCATATTATTACAAACGATATCAGTAGAGTCAGCTCTTTCCTTATCGATTGTTTTTTTACTAAGTAATTGTATTTCTACAATTTTTTATGATGACAACGAGAAAAAAAACATTTTATTTATTTTTGAGCCTGTTGCACAATGTTTTCAAACCCAACCGTTTTGGGTCCGATGGCTGTTTGAGTGAGACGGCTCATTTTT
>JAEIOG010000007.1 GCA_016342495.1 Phycisphaerae bacterium | reverse complement strand
ACGTTATAGGCCAAACCGCCGTTGCAAGCTTTGGCTATGCCATCAATATGCTACCGGAAACATGGAAATAAAATACTTTTTCAACTATTCCAAAGGGGCATGACTGAAAGGTCATCCCCCTTGACTGTGGAGACAAGGCATGCCTTGTCTCCACAACAAACCAGCGGCCTCCGAAACCAACTAATTAAAATCCGTGACCGATTTAAGAGTTAATGATCTTCAACCGCAGGGACACCCACCAGATAAATCTGATTTTTACCATGCCGCTTCGCTGACAATAGTGCATTGTCGGCTTGTTCTAATAATGTTTCAAGATCTTTGCCATCTTGAGGATACTTCGCCAACCCGCCACTGACTGTCAATTTTCCTTTTGCCTCTGGGCCTAGGGATGGGAATTCACTCATATTCAACATTTTCAAAAAACGCTGGGCAACTCCGGTTACAATTCGACTATGTACATCAGCATCAACGTTTTCAGTATTAGCAACGCATTTTTCACCCGAATAAGCTTTGCGGGCAGCTGCATCCCAAAACAACACCGCAAATTCATCGCCACCCAGCCTGCACACTATATCGTGTTTGCGGCAGCACATTTTCATAAGTTTTGTGGTTTGCTTTAAAACTTCATCGCCAGCTGAATGGCCATAATTATCATTGAAATACTTAAATTCATCCAGATCGAAAATCAGCAATGTCATATTGGTTTGATCTTTATGATTATTTTTTATAAGATTCCGCATGAAATATTCGAGGTAGCGGCGATTGTAAGCTCCTGTTAATTCGTCAATTACAGATAAATACTTCAAAGCCTGATCGCGTTTAGCCAAATATATCATTGTCGCAATCAGATCGCCAGCTTCCTGGATTTTATCGCAGTTTTCAACACTGATATCATGGTTTATCCACAATTTACCCACAATTCCACAAGGCCCAGTAATGTCTGTTGAAAAACTAAATTCACAATATTGGCCTCTATCATGACTAACCATAACTTCTTTTAGATCAAATACTTGCATTAATAATTCTTGAGCTTTTTGAATTACTGCATCTGGCCCGGCGGTGACCAGATTTGCCAGGGGGAGGAATTCACCCACAATATTTCCCAGTCCATTGTCAATTACTAAAGAATCATTATTGGAACTTATTGTATCTTCTTTATTTACAGGTATTTGGGTAAAATCATTGGGCTTGCCAAAAAGGGAAACTAACTGATTAGCCGGAATCGGCCAGGGCAGAAACTCGTCGGCTTTTTTATTCATAAGTGCTTGCTTAACAAACACTTCAGAATATCCATTGCCATAGGTCAATACAGGTCTATCAGGTTTTAATCGCTTGAAAGCCGAGCAAATATTAATAGTTTGATTCTGGGAATAATCGACATTGATCATAACAGCCCTGAAATCAGATTTAGAGAATAATAAAATAGCTTTAAGAGCATCAAAACCGGACGGCCCACAGCAAGTATGGCCTTGCTGACTAAGCAGGCTATGCATTTTGCCGTCATCACCAACCAAAAGGACTGGCCATTCAGGATTTACAGATAAATTGTCACTATTATGCTGATTCAACTGATGTTATAAGCCTTTATTAAGATTTTATTATCTCATTTTGCTATATTAACTATATTTAATCACGATTATGCCTGTCTAAAACTTCGGGCACCAAAAGGCACTTAATGTACACTTTTTGACAGTTTTTCCCTAAAACACGCACTTTTTTACCATTTTTTTAACACATAGGCAAACAAGATTTGGCACTACCAAAATTATTTTAATAGGTCATCCAGTTCTTTTTCAGTTAGTTTCGGCTCAGTCATCTGCTCAAAGACATGGGCTTTTACCACATTAGAACTTTTCCATTTCTGACTATTACTCATCGTTTTTTTGCAGGCATTTTTAACCGGATATTGTTTGACAACAATTTTTGGTTTTGTTGGGATTTCAATTATTTCTCTGTCCATCTGAATACTATCATCGCCCGATGGTTCAGGGCGATTCTGGAAAATCAATCCCATTTCCAGGCATTGTATAGCCCCTAATTGAATTGCCAACTGAAGTTTATCGCGGTTATTTACACTTGAAACCGCAAGCGGTTCGATATGGTCCAGCTCAGCGAGACATTCAAAAACAGTCAACTGCTTGTCGGTGAGGCTATCGATAAGTATACAAACAGCTATTTGACTGTTAACCATTGCATTACAAGAACTTATGATAACTTCAGCCAGGGTTTCATAGATATTATTATGCCATGATATTTGGCTAAAGGCAGAGATAAGCTCAGGTTTAATAGCGTCTTTATAGCTACTAAAACCAACAAAATGCATCTGATTGTATTGCTCTAATACTGCCATAGCAAACATCCGAAAAGGGATCAGGATAAACGAACGGATATTCTAGCATGAAACTATCAAAATGTCAAAACAGAGTAGCGGGAAAACCGCAGATTATTTTACCTATATTAACTATTCGCCTTATTTACCCATAAATCCGCTGCGACGATTAACAAGTATTAGTTAGGGGGCTGGTTTGTGGTGTTGCCTGCGGCAACTGCTTTATTTGATTGAGATACCAGTATAGAACGCGGACACACAGCATCTGGCTCATGCCATTTATTCCGCGTGGGCATTGGGCCATCCCGCAAATTAACTTAAACCTATACCCATTCTCCGGGCTATTGAATAATAAAAGGGTATCTTTCTCGAAGGATATCCATAGGTGTCTTGCCTTTGCTATCTTTAATTGTCAAATCCGCACCAGCATCAATTAGTTCTTTTAGATTGTTCCAATTCCCACAGCTAGCGGCATAATGAGCAGGGGTTTGTCCTTTATTATCCTGAATATTAATCTTCGCATTTTTTTCTAGTAAATCTTTTACATATGAATATTGACTTTGTAATCCCGCAGCCAAATGCAACACTGTTTCCCCCTCATCATTTACCACATTAACATTGACATTTTTTAACAATTTATCATACAATTCAAACTTGTCTTTAGATATACAAATACCTGATTTGCGGTTACTAAAAGGTCTTCTGGAAAATGACTTAAAATAATTATGAAGAACAGTCTCATTTTTATTATTTTTAGAATAAACATTTGCTCCTTTTGACAACAAATAAAGAGCTAAATTTGCATCTTGGTATTCTATAGCGTTATGCAGAGGAGCTATCCCTATTTTATTGGAAGCATTTATGTCAGCTCCTTTATCAATTAATAATTCAGCAATACTCACTGTCGGTGCAAAATGCAGCAAAGCATTATCTTCATCATCTTTTATATTTATATCAGTTTTTTGAAGCAATTTCCTATGGAAACCCATTAATTCTTTATTCTTATCGAAATCTTCCCAGGCATTACCATTGCCAAAACGATATAAAGCAAACAATGCCGTATCATTAGAGAACCCTGTTTTAATATTTGCATCAGCCCCTTTTGATAATAAATAGGTACCTAATGATATATTGTGGTCACCAGCTGCAATATAAAGAGGTGTCTCATTGCCATTTGGCATTGCATTAATATCAGCTCCATACCGAACTAATATATCTGCTATTTCTGCGTCTTTGGCTATATGCAATGGCGTTAAGCAGCCATCGTAACTGACAATGTCAGCTTCAACACCTTTTTCAAGTAGCAGCTTTGCCATGCCAGCACTTTTCACTATGTGCAATGCTGTCATACCACCAGGAACATCCAGCTTATCCGTACCCAAATCCAGGTTAGCTTCCAAAAGTTTTCGCATTAATATTTGCCAGTCATTCTCAACAGCAACCTTAACAAGTTCGTATTGTTTAGTTCGACTAAGTTCTGCAATATTTCCTGTTTGTTCAAGAAATACTAACTCTTCACTTCCCGCCACATAGACCGCATTACTGTGCTTTTTCTCTTTTATACCATGGCAGCCTAGACATAAAAATAAGCTTAAAATTGAAAAAGTTATTAATTTTGTTAGTAAATTCATATTTATCCCCAATCTAAAAGTTTTTGCCATCGGATCAATCCAATTTACACGGATTATTGCCACAATAGGCGTAGCTATGCATGCCATCGACAGAGCTAACGGCTATCTTGGACGGCGGCGTTCAACAAGAGCGATAACAATACACAAATAGCTTATAAATAGTAATACCAATTTTATATATAACCGTCAATATTAATTATGGCGATGAAGGATATGGGCTCCCGTCAAACCCATCATACCTGATTATGTCGTTGGTACATACCCGATGAAACCCAACGTAAAGTTGAGGAAGATAATTTATTAGAGCGGAGTTCCGATATTTTTTTGGATGGCGGCATTATATATTAATGGGGCCACAGCCATATCGTCCAGAGCCAGGCCAAGATTCATGGCAAAGATTATCTGTTCATCATTTTGTCTTTTAGGGTTTTTATTATAGGTCACACTGCCTAAGTCGCAGACATTTTCTTTTGGCGGGAGATATTTAAAGTAGCCCACAGTCTGATAATAGAAAAGCTGGTCGGTGTCATCGGTAATAAAAATATCAGCATTGCTGAGCACTTCGGCTTTCCAGTAAGAATCGAAATCGACCGGGGCGGCAAAAGCGCCGGGTTTTAGCCAACTGAATTCTATGACAGGGGTTGGTTCTTTAATGATTGGCCCGGCGGTGACGATGATGTCCATATGGCGGACGGCTTGTTCGGGGGTATCGACAACTTTAATTTCTAAAGAAAAAAGCTGGCTCATTTCTTCTGCATATTTTTCGGCCATCATTTTATTGGTATCAAAGACATGGACCAGTTCGAGATCAAAACGATTAGTCAAAGCTTCCAGGTTACTGCGACCCTGAACGCCACAGCCGATAATGCCTGCATATTTAGAATCTTTTTTTGCAAAGATCGAAGCAGTGACGGCTGTTTTGGCTCCGGTACGTTTGGCGGTAACCCAACTGCAATCCATCAGGCAATAAGGGATACCGGTTTGATTATCATTTAGAATAATCAGGCCGCTGATCTGAGGTTTGTTGTATTTATGATTTTCTGGATAGGCACTAACCCATTTCATACCAGCGGCGCCGGTGTTTTCGATATAAGCTGGCATCGCGTGGATAAGGGCATTGGGCTGAGTGTGAATGCCAATTTTTGAAGGCATTTCAACTTTACCGAGTCCTTTTTGAAAATACATCGCTTCTAAAGCTTCGATGATTTGTATCATGGAAACTTCGGTTTGTTCAACATCGGTATTTGACAGATATAATAATTGGTCTGTTTGCATATTTTTTATTCCATATTATTTGAAGATAGTTTTTTTTCGATATTTTTGGATGACTGACATATTGAAAGGCCACCTAAGGCAGTGCAGCGAAATTCGCGGGGGATTTTTCTGCCAACCTGATCCATGGCTTCAATAACTTCATCGAGAGTTGTAACAGGGTCATAGTCAGCTAATGCCATATTGGCACAAGCCAGGGCATTAACCGCAGCCATCACATTTTTGCCCAGGCAAGGGACTTCAACACGATTGGCGACCGGATCGCAAACCATGCCGAGGCTGTTTTGCAAGGCCATGGTAGCGGCGGCTATCGCCTGTTGGGTTGTGCCATGAGCAAGGCTGACCATAGCCGCAGCGGCCATTCCAGATGCGGAACCACATTCTGCCTGACAGCCAGCTTCTTCGGCGGCAAAAGTAGAACGGTTCGTAATGAAAATTCCAATCAGCCCGCCGGCTAACATTGCTTTGGCGACATCTTCATCTGTAGTGCCGGGGATTGCGTCAGCGATAGCCAGGCAAGAACCAGGCAATGCAGCACAAGAGCCAGCGGTAGGGGCCGCGACGATAATACCCATTGAACTTTTGATTTCCATCAGGGCAGAAACGTATAAAATGATCTGGTTGGTCAGCGAAGCATTAAGAACTTCTTTGGTTTTTATTTTTTCTTTAAGCTTACCGCATTGATGGCCAAGGATACGGTCGTGATATTTTGTTCCTTTAATTCCTTCAGCGATAGATTGTTTTACTATTCTTACAATCTCAGTCATTCGGTTAATGACTTCCTGGCTGGAGATATTGCCGCGCTGGGATTCATATTCGACGGCCAACTGCCAAAGGGAAAGATTTTTACCGTTAGCATAGTCCAGCATTTCCTGACAGTTATTAAATGGTACCGATATGTTTTTTCCGGATAATATTGACAAGACCGGGGCTATGGCTTTGATATAAGTTATATTGTTGTCATGGTGTAATGATTCAAGCAGATTTTCGGCCATAGGCTTTTGGGATTTGATTTGGATCAATCGCCCTTGCTTCCAGTTATGGGCCAGTATTTCGTCACAGTTAAAATTACCATGGATGTTATTGAGAATATTTTGCTCATTGGCTTTTTCATTAATAAACAGCAGAGTTTCCCAGTAGTCACCGTTAATTTTGATCGGAGTATCATCGATATTGATTATTTCAATCATGCCCCCGCCAGTAGATATTGCTTGAACGCAATGCTGCTGGGTGTCATTGCTGAGGGTAAGGCGATAGGTATTGGGATGTGGGTCATTTAATTTTTTAATTTGGATTTCGACCCGGACTCCTGTTGATTTAATCAAAGTTTCAGAATTTACAAGCTGGTCATCAATGGTATCCATGCCCATTAAGCCACCCATTAGGCCCATGTCAGAGCCCTGGCTTTTGTGGGTAGTAGCTAAAGAGCCATCGATGTCATATTGGACTAAGACATCTTTGATATTATTATCCATGAGATCCCTGGCGATTCTTCCTATGCGAATGGCAGCGGCACAATGGGAACTGGATGGGCCTCGCATTACGGGGCCGACGACATCATTAAAAATACTTGCGGGCATATGGTAAACCAATTCTTAATATTTAAGTTATATAAAGCAAAGCAGCACGAAGCGGCAGCGCCGTGCTAAGGCATTATGCTATATTACATAATGATTAAAGCAACTAACGTTAAATCACAATTTACGTTTTTTAGCTGGGCGCTACCGCTACCAGCTGTTTGTTGGCTTATTAACACCATTTACTTCAAGTCGCTAAAGTGTTAAACCAATTCTATAGAATTTAAGCTCTTATTTGAAAGTTAGAAAACATATTAAACACCAGCGCAGATTATATTGGGCGGGGGAGGTTATTTCAAGGTTATAATGATGATCTAAATTTTTAGTGGGACGATAGTCATGCACGTCGCAAAAGCATAATAATTTTATCCCTTTTGCGACATTGGCGTAAAAGGTAATGGTCCGATATTGTCCGAGCTAAATTGGACCATTAAAGCTGACAAACGTTAATAAAGGGGAATAAGGGCTGTTTAGATAATAGTAGTGATAATTTTAGCGTTGACATGGGTGATAATCGGTAAAATCGTTATATTTTATTAAACTGACGGCCATAATTGTTCGATTCTATAGACAGTGTTGTAATATTGTTAAACAATATGGGCAAATACCTGATAAATTCACCTGGGGAACATTATGGGGGCACGGTATGAATAAGTTTTTAAGATTAATCATATTAATAATTATAGTTGCAACTAATACAAGGTTGCTGGCGGCTGAGCCTGAGCAGGCCAGTCAGGAAGAACAGCGGCTAAGAGAAATAATTCGGGAAGAGCTGGAGAAACTGGAATTTGAGAAAGAATCAGAAAAGGCTGATAATATATTCAGTAAAGTCGATATTCACGGTTTTATTTCGCAGGGATACATAAAAAGTTCAGATAATAATTTTCTGGTTGATTCTAAAGATGGGTCATTGGAATTTAATGAGATGGGGATAAATTTTTCGACGCAGATATCTAATAATCTGCGGGTAGGGATGCAATTATTTTCCAGGGATCTGGGCGACGTAGGCAATAATGATGTTGTTTTGGATTGGGCATATGGGGATTATCGTTTTGAAAACTGGCTGGGTATGCGGATAGGTAAGATTAAGGTGCCGATGGGCCTTTACAATGAGACCAGAGATGCCGACATGCTGCGGACAAGTATTTTATTGCCTCAGAGTGTCTATAATGAACAGATTCGCGACAGCACAGCATCGCTAAGCGGCGTTGGCCTATATGGCGATATAGCTACAGAAGGCCTTGGGTTGTTTTCATATCAGGGATACTGGGGTTATGACGACAGCGATGAGGAAAGCGGGATGGCCCGGTTGATATTAAGCTTAATACCAAATTCTCATATAACAGATATAAGTTCAAATCAAGCATATTGTGGTAATATAATGTGGGAAACGCCTGCTGAAGGTTTACGAACAGGTTTTTCGCTTATTCATTTGGACATAACATTAGATACTCAGTTGGATTCGGCAATGCCTTTATCACCTGTACTCACATTGCCATCTGGAACTAATATGGAACAAGAGTTGGAAAGTCTCAGCCTTATGATATTTTCCGTCGAATATACCTGGAATGATTTGGTGTTGGCATCAGAATATCAAAGAATGCGAGCAAATGCCCTATTAACAGCACAGATGGCCGCTCCTGCCGGGGCCATGACACTGCAAGATTATACTTTAGAACGGGAAGGCTATTACTTATCTGCATCATATCGAGTGAATGACTGGTTTAAGCCGGGGGTTTATTATTCGGTGAATGAAAACCCCGACAACAGAACCAATACCAGAGACATTGCCTTAACGACTCGCTTTGATCTTAGTGAAAACTGGACATTCAAACTCGAAGCACATTATATGGATGGGACTGAAATTGTGCTTACCCATGACAATCCAGAAGGTACGGATGAGACCTGGTATGTATTTATGGCTAAGATGACTTATAGCTTCTGATAAAATTTTCAGGATGGAGAAATATGATATGCGTGAAAATCAATATCAAAAAATAATAATCTCAATATTAGTAATTTTGGGGCTGAGTTGCCTTATGGGGGCCGACAATGCTGTCAAGCAAAATGAAAAAGAAATTGTGATTATTGTTAATAATGACGTCGCCAAAGAGGTTGTCACATATAATGATATGAAAAATATGTTTCTGAACAAGAGAATCAAATGGAGCAATGGTAAAGCTGTTGTTCCTATGGTTTTGAAATCTGGTGAAATTCATGAAAAGTTTTTGAAGCAATATGTCAGTAAAACCAGAGCTCAATATTTAAGCTATTGGAAAAAGTTGATTTTTACTGGTAAGGCCAAGATGCCAAAGACTTTCACAAATGAAAGTGAATTATTGAAATATGTGGCTAAGACACCAGGAGCTATTGGCTATGTTTCAGCAGCGACAGCGAAAGATTCTAAGCTCGTGACGGTAATAACGGTTAAATAAGGTGATGGGAGTCTAAAATGAAAAATGAGGTTTTATCAGGATGGCATGGTTTTATAAATCCAATTCGTCTGGGGCAACGGAGTATTGGTTTTGTGTTTGCAGCATTTATGGTTTTTTTGTGGTTTGGCTATTCGACAGCTAACGCAGCGGTATCGGCACAAGGTTTTAGTGAAAATGAATTTTTCAAACTGGAATGGGATTATGATTTATCTAATGGTACAGGCTTAATAACTTTAACTCGACCAGCCCCATTTATACCTACTCAGGTTGACCAGATTCTGCTAAGAGAATTAACTTTTATTACTAAAGATGTTGAATTAGAATCGCTGACATTCAAAGCTACTAACTTATTTGTGGAAGAAGAGTTGTATTCTGGCTTGACACCCATAATCACTGGCACCGAAAACAACAAACCAATATGGCAATATGGCGTAGATGTAGAATCTGGCATCAAATCTGCTTTTGGTTTTGATACAATGCCATTAGAGCAATTTGACAGAGGGAAAAACGCGGTAACTATAGAATTTGATTTTCCTGCAAATGCTGTCCAGCTAATGGAATCCGAATTAGAATACGAAGGATTTCATAAATTAAGCGCATTACCATATAACGGAGAGAATTACTCTACATACATTCCAAAATCTTCGATGGACTTCGTTTCGGTGCAGATGGTGCCAGAGCCGGGAACTATTGGGTTGTTAGGACTGGGTGGACTGGCAATAGGCAGGAAAAGAAAACAGGATTGATTTTCGTTAAGGATACCATTGGTGGGGTGTCCTTTTTTTATTATGCAAATAAGGATTCTGTTACTGAAGGCGGGCTATTGGGTGCCCATACAAAATCGAAGCAATATTTTCTTGCAAGGCTATCTTCTGGCGTGTATAGTGTCGGTTTGACATTTATATGACTTTAGACCAGAAAGATAATGATATGAGTAGAATTGCAGTAGGGCAGTTAACACCTGCGATGAATATTGAACAGATTTTTTTAATTTCCCAGCCCCAGCTTAGGGCCACGACGCGTGGCGATATGTACATCGCGGCATTTTTGGGTGATAAGACCGGTAAGCTTAATGGCCGCATGTGGCAGGCAAGTGAAACGATTTTTCATTCGCTGCCAGAAGATGGTTTTGTCTGGGTACGGGGGCGAACCGAAACCTATCAGAATAATCTGCAGCTGGTCATCGAAGAAATTAAACCTGTAGATGCAGCCAAGGTTGACCTGAGCGAATTCATGCCCAGCACCCAAAGAGATATTACCGAAATGTGGAATAAGGTATTGGGAATTTTAGATACTATTAAAAATCCACATTTACGTTTACTGGTTAAGAGTTTTCTTGAAGATACCGACTTAATGAATAAGTTCCGCAAAGCTCCCGCGGCTATCGCGCTGCACCATGCTTATGTTGGCGGACTTCTGGAACATACATTAAGCTTGATGGAACTGGGCCAGAGAGTTTTGCCACAGTATCCGCAGCTTGATAGTGATTTGATTACCATCGGTTTATTCCTGCATGACATTGGCAAGACAACTGAATTAGAATACAATATTAATTTTAAGTATAGCAGCGAAGGGCGATTGATTGGCCATCTGGTCAAAGGTGCGATGCTGGTAGCGGACAAAGTTAAAACAATAAATGAAAATGGCGGGGAATTCCCGGTATTACTGGGTCAGGCATTAGAGCACATTATTGTTTCACATCATGGTATTCGGGAATATGGCTGCCCGGTTATGCCATCGATGCCTGAGGCTTTTGTTGTTCATTTCCTGGACAATCTGGATTCTAAGGTTGCATTGACCTTCGATGAAATAGGCAAAGATGATGGGACCGCAGACTGGACAAATTTTGTGCGGGCGACAGATTCACCATTATTGAAGGTTCGGCCAGCAAACATGTGAGCACTAAGCGTGCATCTGTATGGCCACATTAAATAGTGTAGACTGTGTGGCATTATTGATATAGACAAAAAAAGTAAGGGACGCTTTTATGAAGCGTCCCTTTTTTTATTTGCGGGAAATATTCTGAACAAGATGGACAGGTTTTTGAGAAGAATTATTCTGATAAGCTATCATATCAATATCATCTGGCAAATAGCAACTAATACAACGAAGAGCGCCGCCAGCGGGAATAATCGAATTTACATCAACAGCAATGACATTCCACTCAGGCAAACATTTTTCAAAAACAGCTATCGCCTGTTTTTGTTTATCAGGGCCACGGTGGGGATAAACCGGAACTAACAGCGTGCCATTGGCAAAAACCGCATTGGTATAGGTTCGCCAGAGGCCATCACTATTATCTGGCATAGGTATGCGAACCACTTTAAGTTTTTTATTTCCAACGGTGATTTGTTCCAGCCTGTCAGCATTGCGGTCGAGGATTTTGGCATTGACAGAATCTTCGTTTTCATCATATTGACCAACAATAATAGTATCAGCTGAAGTAAAGCAGGCAAACATATCGACATGTCCTGTCTGTTCACCTTTAAGTTTTTCAAGCACGACAACTTTATCTGCACCAAAAAACTTAGCAAAATCGGTCGCTGTATTTTTGCTATGAACACCTTTCTTTATATTATCATTAAAAGTGTCAGTAGTGGTTAACAAGAGCCCCTGGCCATTACTTAAGATGTTTCCACCATAAAAAGTATTCGCAGTCTGGCATGTAGAGACATTAAGCCTGGATGCAACAGCGATTGGAACGACATCATCTTTTTGTCTTCCTAATTTTCCATAAAAGGAATCAACCGCAACAATATTATTGATAGTATTTACAAAAATCGGACCGTAATCACGTATCCAGACAGTGTTAGTTTTTATACTTACAAAGCTGATATTATTGGTTGGCAATTTATGGGTGCGTAAAATATTTGTCACTCTTTTTTGTTCGCTCGAATTAGAAACCAGAACTATCAGGTTTATGTTATTATTTGTTTTTTCAATAATCGAAGCTAAAAGTTGGGGATACTCCTGAGCCAACTTACCTCCAGCTAAAAGCAAGGCTTTGTGTTGTTGAAAATCAGCAGGCATGACAATTTGACTTGCTAACAAGTTATTGTTTGTGAATGTAAACACACCTGGGCCAAGTAAATTTTCCCGGGCAGATAAGTGATTCGATACTTTAACGGTCAAAGTTTCCATATCAACATCAAGATCGATAGTAATAGCAAAATCAGGCTGAAAAGAATCATCATCCAGATAAAATAATTCAGTTGGATTTCTACGACCATGATGGCGAGGTCCAGGGTTATTCCTGGGCCCGTGGCCCAATTCCCGGCTGGGCCGATAGTGATCCCTGGGGTTATTAACGGGAGGGTGTAATGCCAGAATATCGCTTGCAGTGCCAAAAGTAGTAAGAGCAAACATCAGCCAAAATAAAGGAAATCTAATAAGAAATTTATTTGGGGTGGGTACAGCTTGTGTATAATTATTTTTTCTCATTGTAAGCCTCCTTGGCTGGCCTCTGGTGTGTTTTACAGTTTGTATGTCTGACTATGGTCCAGACATTGCCAAGAATGATCATCCACTTAAACAACGCATAAATAAATTTAAAATTGCATTAAAAATACAGATAATTTGTAAAATGTTAAACAAGCAGGATTAAACGTTTAAATAATGATATTGTAATGTATAAATATTTTTATTATAATCAGGCAGTATGATATTTTTAAAGACATGCTAGCAAATACACAAAAGGATATACTGATGAATCGCAGATATTTTCTTAAAATATCCGCTCTGGGTGCGGCGGTTTTTTTGAATCCAATTTCTCTGAAAGCACAGCTCAAGCCCGCCAAGAAGCCAAATATTATTTTCATTTTCGCAGACCAATGGCGAGCTCAGGCATGCGGCTATGCTGGCGACCCAAATCTGGCGGGCAAGACACCCCATCTTGACAAGTTGGCAGGTGAAAGTGTAAATTTATCTAATGCTGTTTCGACCTGTCCGGTATGTACCCCATATCGCGCAAGTCTTTTGACGGGGCAATACCCGCTAAGTCACGGTCTGTTTCTTAATGATGCTCCTCTTGCCCAAAATGCATTAAGTATAGCAGAAGTATATAAAGCAGAGGGATATGACACCGCTTATGTTGGGAAATGGCACATTGATGGCCATGGCCGTGGTAGCTATATCCCAAAAGAACGTCGCCAGGGTTTTGAATACTGGAAGGTGCTTGAATGTACACATGACTATAATAATTCCTGGTATTATGCTGATGAAGACCAAACCAAACGTCGCTGGCAAGGCTATGACGCAATTGCACAAACACACGATATTCAGGAGTATTTAAAAGCAAATGCCAATAATGAAAAACCATTTATAATGTTTTTGTCATGGGGGCCACCTCATGCACCTTATAACACCGCCCCTGAAAAATATAAAAACCTGTTCGACCCCAAAGACATTAAGTTGTCGCCGAATGTACCGGAGCCAATGAAAGCCACAGCAAAAAAGGAATTGGCGGGTTATTATGCACATATCGCGACACTGGATGAATGCATAGGAGATATCAACAAAACCATCGCTCAGTCGGGCATAAAAGATAATACAATTTTAGTATTTACCTCTGACCATGGCGATATGTTGGGCTCACATGCACAAAGAAAAAAACAAAATCCCTATGAAGAATCTATTAAAGTGCCATTTCTGGTCAGGTATCCAGCCAAGCTGGGACAAGTTTCAAGAGTAATCGACATGCCAATTGGCACCCCTGACATTATGCCAACATTACTGGGGCTGTGCGACATAGCTATCCCAGCCAGTGTAGAAGGTACTGATTATTCAAAAGTTTTATCTGGCAAAACAACTGCCCCAGATAATGCTGCCCTGATTGAATGTTTGTCGCCTTTTGGGCAATGGAACCGTGCTTCAGGTGGGAAAGAATACCGCGGGATTCGCACTAAACGTTATACTTATGTACGGGATTTGACTGGGCCATGGCTACTTTTTGACAATGAAAAAGATCCATATCAGCTCAAAAACCTGGTTAATTCACCTGAATCTGCGGCAATCCAGACAAATCTCGAAAAACAACTGGCCCAGAAACTCCAAGAACGCAATGACAAGTTCAAAGATGGCGCAGAATATATCAAAAAGTGGGATTACAAAGTTATCAATGGCACGATACCATATCGGAATTAACTAGATAATTAGCAACTGGTGTTTTATGAGTTAATCTGGTATTTCCGGATATAATTGGGCAATTGTATGAAATTTTCATCCTTATTTGTGCTCAAAATCGATGCTAAATCAAAAAAGTTGACCTTGTCATCCCCGCGCAGACGCCGGATCCAGGAAATTCAAACCATGATTTTAGCTGGAAAACGGGATTCCCGCCTTCGAGGGAATGACACAATAAAATTTCATGCGTTAGCCCTGCCGGATATAATTGGGATGTTGTAATGTATTAATATATATATTATAATGTTGGTTCGCGGTGCGCTTTGATGGCGGAGCTGCGGATTTTATTTTTCTTAAAGACTTATATGACAATAACTTAGATATAAAGGATGTTCTGATGAAATGGAGTAAATTGCTGGTTCCGACCATAAAAGAAGTGCCAAATGATGCTGAAGTTCCCAGCCATCAGTTAATGCTGAGGGCCGGGCTGATTCGTAAACTGGCCAGCGGAACCTATATATATTTGCCGATGGGGTTCAGGACTATCCGTAAGATTACCGAGATTGTTCGGCAGGAAATGGATGCCGCTGGCGGTCAGGAAGTGCTGATGCCATCTGTTCAGCCAATGGAATTATGGGCTCAGACAGGTCGTAATGTTGATTATGGCGAAACATTAGGGCATTTTACCGACCGTCATGGTCGAGAAAATGTATTGAGCCCGACCGCCGAAGAGGTCGCAACCTTTATCGCCTGTCATGAAATTAAATCATATAAACAGCTACCGATAAATTTATATCAGATTAGTTTCAAGTTCCGGGACGAATTTCGCCCTCGGTTTGGCGTGTTGCGCAGCCGCGAATTTACCATGAAAGACGCTTACAGTTTCCATGCCAGCGAAGAATGCCTGCATGAAACATATATGGATATGTATAATGCCTATTGCAAGATTTTCCAGTTGGCTGGCGTTGAATATGTTATCGTTGAAGCTGAAACCGGTGAGATGGGTGGCTCCGGTTCGCATCAGTTTACCGTGCCTTGCGAAACGGGCGAAGATGTGATTGTCTATACCGAAGACAGTAAATACGCCTGCAATATTGAAAAGGCTCCGGTTGATGCCGTGGCAAAAGCTGAACCAATCGCCGATGCACCTGCAATTGAAGAAATTCGGACACCGAGCGTAGGTAGCATCGAAACGGTTTGCGAATTTTTGAAAGCTAAACCCCAAGAGTTAATTAAGACCTTGATTTATAAAACTGTTGATGATGAAGTGATAGCGGTGCTGGTTCGGGGCGATAATGAAATGAATCCTGAAAAAGTAACACAGTTACTGAATGGCAAAGGTTGTGAATTAGCCAACGAAGAAACAATTGAAAAAGTTACATCAGCTAAAGTTGGTTTTGCCGGGCCGATTGGCTTGGCAGAAAAGGTTGCAAAAGTATTTATCGACCATAGTGTAGCGGCGATGGCAATTGCTATTACCGGTGCAAACAAGAGTGGTTATCATGTTAAAAATGTTGTGCCGGGCAGAGATTTTGCCTTAGAAGGTGATAATGTTGTTGTAGCTGATATCCGCAATGCTGTCGAAGGCGATACCTTTGAAGGTAAAAAGTTATTGTTCAAACGCGGGATCGAAGTGGGACAGGTATTTAAGCTGGGAGCAAAATACAGCAAAAAAATGGGGGCAAATTTCCTGGATGAAAATGGTAAGCAGTATCCTTGCCTGATGGGTTGTTATGGAATTGGTATTAACCGCATTATGGCCTCGGCGATTGAAAATGGACATGATGAAAATGGTATTATCTGGCCTATCAGTATTGCACCGTTTGAAGTTATCATCACGCCGGTAAATCATAATGACGAAGAGGTGATGCAGGTAGCCAATGATCTTTATAATGAACTCAAAGAAGTTGGCGTGGATGTTATTTTTGATGACCGGCCAGCCCGCGGTGGTGTGAAGTTCAAAGATGCCGACCTGATCGGGATCCCGATTAGGGTGACCGTTGGCGGACGCGGACTAAAAGAAGGTAAGCTGGAAGTAAAAATGAGACGCGAAGCCGAATCTGAAAATGTCGATCTGGATGAAGTCGGTTTGCGGGTTTGCCAGATGGTTGAACAGCTATATAAAGAGATAACAGGTGAATAACTCAAACTGGCCATTAGCCAGTCTGAAGGTTGGGGGCTAAGTTATGGGACAGATTAATACGCCAAAACCTGTTAAGTTGATTGTCGCTATGATAAGCCAGAGCGCCGAGCTTTTCGCTATTGCCATCGAGCAAATGCAAAAGCTCTGGGGCGAGGTCGATATAATCAGTGACAATTTGAAGTTTGACTATACGAAATATTATAAAAAAGAAATGGGCGAAAATCTTCTGCGGAAGTTTGTCAGCTTTGAAAATCTTATTGACCCGGGTGAGATAGCTGGCATTAAGCATAAGACCAATGAAATGGAAGAGCAGCTGGCCCTGACGCCTGAAGGAAAAAAGTTTGGCGTTGATCGGCCCATCAATTTGGACCCCGGTTATATAGAGCCAGCCAAGCTGGTTTTGGCGACAACTAAGAATTTTTCACATCGGATTTATATTGGCGAGAATATGTTCGCTGAAGTTACTTTATATTATAAACATGAGAGTTGGCATAGTTTCCCGTTTACATTCCCGGATTATGCCAGCGGGGATTATAATGTTTTCCTTGACCCGGTTCGGGCCAAATTGCTGGAGCAAACTAAGAAAGTTAAAAACTAGTAACACTTTATCCAAGTGAAGCAGTGTGCGATGACTGGCCAGAAAGTAAGGCTTTCTATCTGGCTATCGCACTATGGGACAAGCTGGAAGCTTATCCTACTTATGGCTAAAATGTTACAAAAACTAAAAGTGAGCAGTTAAAAGTTATGGTGTCGCTATGCTAAAACTTATTTTATTACTGGAGAATTAATCATAAAAGAGGCTGGTTATATAATTAGTGTTGGGGCTGTGGCTTTAGTTGCATCATTGCTATTGACAGGTCTGGTTCGTAAATGGGCGATTAAAATCGGCTTTACCGATAAGCCCGGCACCGCTAAGATTCATAAAAAACCTATTGCCTATGGCGGCGGGATCGGTTTGTATATCATTGGGGTTTTGCCTTTGCTGGTTGCCGGAGTAGTTTCAGTTATGTGGGGCAAAGGCGGGCCGACGTGGCTGGGGGAAACGGTGAATTCCCATTTGCCGGGGCTGGCAAATCGCACCCGGGAAATATTTTTATTGTTTGGCTGTGCGACGGCTTTGTTTGTCATGGGATTAATCGACGATGTCAAAAGATTAGGAGCAATGCCCAAGTTGGCGGTACAGGTGGGGGTGGCAATTGCGCTGGTTTGTTTTGGCGGGATGAAGTTTGACTTTTTCATAACCGTACCGGGCATTGCCGAAGTGCTTTCGATTCTGTGGATCATTGTCATAATGAACGCATTCAATTTTCTGGATAATATGGATGGGCTATCAGCGGGTATCGCAGCAATTAGTGGCTGTATTATTTTAGGAGCGGCCTGGGCAGCCGGACAGGTTTTCATCAGTATCTTTTTAGCTTTGCTGGTCGGAGCTTTAATCGGATTCCTGTTTTATAATTTTAACCCGGCTTCAATTTTTATGGGTGATGCCGGTTCGCTGCTGGTGGGGCTGTTTATGTCAATTGCTACCATCCGCACGACTTATTATCAGGGCCAAGGCGCATGGTTTGTAACGTTAATGCCATTGATCGCGCTGGCAGTGCCTTTATATGATTTTATTGTGGTGGTAATATTAAGATTGATGCAGGGCAAAAGCCCGTTCGTGGGTGACACCCAGCATTTTTCTCATCGGCTGGTCAAACGAGGCATGACTCAAAAGCAATCGGTGCTGACGATTTGGCTGGCAACGGCGTGTACGGGTCTGGGGGCAACAGTTTTGCATATGGTGAATACCACAGGAATGATTTTGATTTTTATTCAGACGATTATGATTTTGCTGATTATCGCTATTCTGGAACGGCCTGTTGATACCACGAAAGAAAAATAGTTTTATCCAATCGCTGCCACTGGGTGTAAAAGGGGATGAGCTTTGTTGAAAAAGAATTCTGTTTTGAAATTTATTGATATTGGTTTGCTGGTTGGTCTGGTATTGATAATTGTGGGGCGCTGCCAAATAAGCGAATCGATGACGCTTGGTTTCGACAGCCCGGGCATGTCATCAAATACATATACCGCATCGGGCGAGACAACCACTTTGGTGGTGATGGCCGGGCTGACAATGACGGCTTTGGCGATATGGGTGATAAGCAGGATTATCAGTGGCACACTTTACTGGCGTAAAACCGCTATGGTTGTGCCATTGGTGTTGATAGGTATAGCTTCGATTATTTCGACGGCTGCGGCATCGAATAAACATGAGGCGATGGTTGGGTCATTATCCCTACTAAGTTTTTTAGTTGTAGGAATTTTAATGGTTCAGCTTTTGGATAGAAGCTGGAAGGTGAAATTTTTACTGGCGGGGATTGTCGCTACGGCAGTAACAAGCACTTATACCTGTTGGGAACAATACAGTTATGAAATCCCGGTGGTGCAAAGTGACTATGAAAAAAGTCCTGAAAAATTTATTGAGATGACAAAAATCCAAACACCATTTCAAGCCTGGCAATATGTTGGCAGAATAAAAAGCGGTGACGTGCATGGATTTTTCACCGTGAGCAATACCACCGCATCATTTTTCATTTTGGCAATTGCCGCCGGTGCGGCGTTATTAGCCTGCAGGTGGTCCAATGTCAATAAGGAGAAACTGCCTGGTTTTATTTTAGCTGGACTGGTGGCTGCGGTGCCTTTATTTGGGATGGCATTAACCAAAAGCAAGGGCGGGATAGCGGCCTGGCTAGTTGGAGTGGTTCTTGTCGGTTTGCTTTTGCTTGGTAGAAAAATATTTATTAAGCATTGGAAAAAATCGCTAATTGCTTTTTCTTTGATTGTAATATTTGGTATCGGCTCAGTAATACATTATGGCAATCAAAATGGGCGGCTACCTGGCAATTCAATGTTATTGCGATGGCAATACTGGACTGGGGCAACTGAGATATTCAAAGACAACTGGCTAAGTGGGACAGGGGCAAATAATTTTGGCCGTCATTACACTATGTATAAAACGGCCAGCGCCCCGGAAGTTGTGCAGGACCCGCATTGTGTGGGTTTGTCGATTGGGTGCCAATGGGGGATAATTGGTTTGATTGGTTTTGTCTGGCTGATAATTGCAATGGCAATAAAAATATCCCGGCCAACAATTAAAGAGATCTGTCAGGATAATGAAAATATCCCGCAAGGGGCAGTGTTTGCTTTAGGGATAATATTAGCGATTGGGGCGATGATAATAAGGATAGTAAATTCGTCTTTGGGGAATTTGAACCCGGCAGAGCTTAGCAGCTATTATTTAATTAAAATGATAATACCGGCGGCTATCTGGCTGGGCAGCTTTATATTATTTTATTTGGGCTGCAATACTAATGATACCAATAAATTTAATCCGGCGGTAATGATTTTGAGCAGCGGGCTTGTGGCGTTTTTAATTCATAACAGTATCGACATGGCATTTTTTGTTCCGGGGGTGGGCTATTGTGCTTTTGCTTTGTTGGCTGCGATGTTGTGTATGAAGAGTGAAAGCTATACTAAAATTGTTTTTAATCGAAATAGGAAAATTCTTCTTAGCTTTATTGCCGGGGCAACCGCGATTGTGATGTGGGTGATGTTTATCGGGCCGGTATGTCTTTCGCAAAATAAAATGAATGAAATGCGAACTGCTCAATCATATGATGATGCAATGGCAATGCTACAGGGGGCAAATGATATTTGGTCCTATGACCCGATGGCAAATTATTATGCCAGCCAACTGCAAATGAACAGGTGGATGGAAACTGGCCAGATTGATTATATGGAAAAATCATGGCAATCTGCCCAGCGAGCCATCGACTGCGACAAATTAAAAAGTAAGTTTTATCAGCAACAACTGAACCTGATGACAATCGGATTATCAAAAAAAGAATTCAAAGATCGGCACGAAGATTTTTATCAACGAGCAAAAAAATTGTTGGAAATTCTTATCGGGCAATATCCGACCAACAGCACAACCTTAATTGAATATGCAAAGTTATTGCTTAATCATAATGATAGTTTGGAATTTCGAGATAAGGAAAATGAAAAAATTGCGATGGATGCAATTGAAAAGGCGCTGCAGTATGAAAATGAATTTTTAGATCTGCAACAGCAGATGTATCCTGAACGCACCCGGAAAGATGGCCTGATTCAGCATAAAGAATTAGTGCCGGACTTTACAAAGCTAGTGAATCGACTGGACTATAGAGATATTCAGTGGGCCATGGATAAACGTGTAACGATTGAATGATGTCAGGAAATTTTTATCGCTTCAACCGGGCAGCTATCGGCGGCCTGAGAGGTTGCTTCTTCTAATAAGTTCGGGACCGGGTCAAGGATGGCTTGGGCAACATTGCCAACAAACTGGAAAACTTCTGGACAGATATCCACGCAAATCCCACAACCAGTGCAAGTGTCAGCATTTACAATAGCTTTCATATTTATTCTCCTACTTATAGATTTTCAACCAGGCACCTTAGTCCGAAGTAAATGGCGGGACATTTCAGCTTCTGCTAACCCGCGCAATTTATAAGCGGTATCGCGGAGCTGGCCAAACACAGCACCACAACTGGCATCTTGTCGTTCTAAATCACCTTTATCAGCCAAGGCCTGCATCATCTCGGTCATTTCTAAAAGGGCACGCAAATTATCATTACAATGGCTTTCCATTGTGTCCTCCGCAAATAAAAATTGTGTATCATTAAGAAGCGAGACACTTTCCCGTTCTTCGGGCAATATGACACACTTTAATATGCATTCATCTCTTTATATATCAAAGACTTACATGTATGGGTAAATAATCTAGTGATACACTTAAGGCGTATCATAAAATGTTTAGTGATACACTTTTGCTACTTCAGCTATAAATATTATAGGTTTGTTAAAGCAAAAAGGGGCATTTATGCAATTTTTTTTGAATTTTGCGGATTTATGCCTATTAAAACTTCGGTGGTAATAATGATACAGATAGAAAAGTCTGCCTATTTTACTTTTAAAATATAAATCTTAAAGTCTTATTTGAAAAAGTCTTATGTAATTTTAGCAAACCTCAATAATATTATGGCACAGCTATTGCATAACTCTTTATATATAGATAAATAAAAACATCCAACCATGGAGTTTAAGATGAAAAATGCTACAATAACCGAACAAAAAACAAGTTATAATCTTTCCGCCAGTGAGCAAAATACTTTCAGTAAGCTAATGGCCAAACCAATGGACTACATGGATAACGACAGTTTCGTTAACACTACAGAAATGGCCCAAATTTTAAGCACTGAAGTAGTTGTCCTGCCGGGACAAACGATTCCACCAAAAAGCGAAACGATACTGTTTTTACAGATGAATTATTATCGTTACCAGATTAGAGGCATCCAGGATTCTCTGGCTTATCAACCAGAACTAAGTCAGGCACAAGTTGAACAAATGCTAAAATATAATACCGAACAGCTAAATGTTCGCAGCAAAATCGTTTCTGGGAATATGGGCCTGGTTCTATCGATGGCACAAAAAGTCGATTATCCAGGGGTAGATTTTACTGATCTTGTCAGCGAAGGATCGATGGCATTGCTAAGAGCTACTGAAAAATTTGATGCCTCGATGGGTTTCAGGTTCAGTACTTATGCATGTCGTGCTATTTTGAAGGGGTTTTCGAGGGCCGCCAAGCAAAGTTACAGATATAACAAACTATTTCCAACTCAGTGCGACGCACTTTTGGAAGGAAATAACGATCAGATTGACTTCAACCAAAAACGCGATCAGAGCGAATTGGCTGACGAAGTTAATACCATAATGAATAATAATCTGGCAGACTTGTCAGATATTGAAGAAACTGTCGTGAGGATGAGATTTGCGATTGGTCAAGGTCCTAAGGAGCCTATGACCCTTAAAAGTGTAGGTGAAAGCCTGCATCTAACGAAAGAACGCATACGGCAGATCCAAAACAAAGCCCTGGTGAAATTAAAAAATCTCACAGAGTCTCGGCTTTGCAGTTGACCAGGCATGAGGTAGAAAAGATAATAGCGGCACAGGCATTTATTAGTTTAATCGAAAATCGGTTGAGCCATAAAAGCTTGTGCCGTTTATTTTTGGTATTTTGTACACGCCCCCAATAAGGACCTACTAATGCAAAAAGTATTAGCCCTGGCTGGTAGCCCTCGCAAGAGAGGCAATTCTGATTTATTGCTGGATGAGGTTTTAAAAGCCCTGACCAATCAGGATGTTCCAACAGAGAAAATCTATCTTTGCGACTTAAATATAGGTGGTTGCATTCATTGTGATTATTGCTATGTGCATGATAAATGCTCTATAAATGATGATATGTCAGTGCTTTATGGAAAATTGAGGGAAACAAACTATTTACTCTTTGCCAGTCCTTTATTTTTTTTGAGCATGCCCAGCCAGGCAAAAGCAGTTATTGACCGCTGCCAGTTATTTTGGAGCATGAAATATATTCAACATAAAAAGGTTGCAGAGAATACCAGTCCAAGGCGTGGAATATTTATAGGGGTCGCCGGGCAAAAGTCCCGCCACCTTTTTGATGGCATAAAAGCAACAATGAAATATGTCTTTGATGCCTTAGATATGGAATATTATGATAATTTTCTAGTTAATAATACTGATTCCAAAGGTGAGGTCACCCAAATGGCTGAGGTTTTGCGAGAAGCCCATGAGCTGGGAGAGAAGATTGCGGCAGAGATTAAAGCCCAAGGTTGAAAAGGGCGATAATAGTGTTATTAGTGAGATTTTTATAATCCAAGCTTAGAAAAAAACATATGTTAAGAGTTTCCATAGAACAGGCCCGCCCAGGTATGGTGCTGGCACAATCAATCTTAGACCCAAACACCGATGGGCATGTTTTACTTAAAACAGGTTTTGAATTAAACGAAGATTATATCAAGCGTTTAAGGATATTAAGGGTGTATAGTGCCTGGATTCATTATCCGGGTTTGGATTTTCTTGATAATGTAATAGACCAGAAGATGGTCGACAAACAACAGAAACTTTATGGAAGTCTGAAAGAAGAATTTGCTCAAGCCCAGCAAGATCAAGGACTTAGCAATATCAACTATGGTCTTTTTGTCGATCAGCTCACAGCATTGTTTTCAAGAATGGTTTCGGTAAATTGCGAATCAGCACATTTCATAGATGAATTGCATGGCAATAATCAGGATTTATTCCATCATGGCACTCAAGTTGCATCCCTGGCTATGCTAATAGGAATGCGTCTGGATTCCCATATTGTGCGGTGTCGCCCAAATACCCCGCCATCGCTGGCCAGCTGCCTGACTCCCTTGGGGCTGGGCTGTCTGTTGCATGACGTAGGCAAAATGGGAATGACCGAAGAAGAAATTAATTTTAAGTTGACCGCTCAGGATCGGGGTTCTCAGCACTGGCAGAGCCATACCGAAGTGGGCTATACAATGATAAAAGGTGGGCTTGATCCACTGGCTGGACAAATCGTTTTGAATCATCATCAGCATTTTGATGGCAGTGGTTTCCCGAAAAGAAACCCAGTTCCAGGCACGAAAGATCCTTATTTCACTCTGAAAGGTGACGATATTCACGTTTTTGGCCGAATTGCCACGCTGGCCGACCGTTTTATTAACTTCCGACATTTGCCTGATGGTCGTGTCGCACCAAATATTGTTGCGTTAAAAAGGTTAAATAACCCAGGCTATATAAAATGGTTTGACCCAATAGTATTTAAGGCTTTCACAGATGCAATGCCAGCTTTCGGTATTGGGGAAAGCGTTACACTTAATAATGGTCAAGAGGCAGTAGTAACACAAATAAACGCCAAAGCCCCCTGCAGGCCAACAGTCAGGCCTGTAGATCTCGACAAAGCAACCGGCGATATTGGCCCAGAAGGTCAGCAAGCACAAGTCGAAGATATCAATTTACAATACAACTCAGAGTTATCTATTGCCAAAGTGGGCGATTTTGATGTAAGTACTTATTTGTTTTAGCCTTGGTTACTTGGCCAGTTAAAACCGAAAGCTTAGCCAATGTTGTGGACAGGTGGTGGATAACTACAACTCTACTGATTGAATTGAAGAATAAAGTAATAAAAAAATCGTTGTTTTCAGTACTGAAAACTGGATTTGTGGTCCAATAATGTGTATAATTGCGGGTTATTGGACCAATGTTTTGAATATTTCTGTTAGAACATCTGTGAGAAGGTGTGGATAACTTGTCAGGTTATGTGGATAAGTAAGAGATTGTCGCACACAAAATATCAGGGGTGTTGTTTTAATCGGCGTTATCAGTACTGATACGCACAGTTGGCATCAGTTAATTGAACAGTTTTTCCACAATGAGTTTTTTTGCTAAACTCTTGCCATAATATAGGTTATAATTGCCGGACGTGACATCTAACAGATTTCACAGGACATATGAATAACAATACTGATTTAAATTATTATACTAATATATATTAATATACCGCATGTGCAAACTCAGTGACTCAAAATTCAATGGAGTAGGCCAGTGCAAAAGAAAGGTAAACGGTTATGAAACTGAAATGCAGCCGATCAGCTCTAAATGAAGCTATCCAGTTAGCATCGTCAATCGTACCAACCCGCACCCCAAAACCGGTTTTACAATGTGCCAAACTAGTGGCGGATCAGGAAAATCAGTCTTTGCGAGTTATTGCAACAGATAACGAAGTAACAATTGATTACACTTTATCGGGCGTATTGGTAGAAGTTGGAGGCACTATGGTGCTGCCAGCGGATCGGATGGGCCGGATTCTGCATGAGACAAAAGATGAAAATATAGATCTGGAATTAATAGAATCTACCTGCCATGTAACCGGTCAGGACAGCGAATATAATATTTATGGTTATGACCCAGACGATTTCCCTGTGATAGAGATAGAAGAGCAGGAAAATGTTCTGGAAATTGAAGCATCAGTGCTGAAAAAGATGATTCACATGTCAGCATTTTCAGCCGCCAGGGAAAGCAGCCGCTACGCTATCAATGGAGTTTTGTGGGAATTGAGCGGTAAAAAGTTGCGGATGGTCGCTACTGACGGGCGAAGGTTGGCCCAGATTGATGGGGGATTATCGGTGGCAATAGCTCAGGATCAGACCGCGATTGTTCCGGTTAAGGCGATGGCGGTGATTGAGCGAGTTCTAACTGAGCCAATGGAAAAGGTGCGTATCAGTATTGAAAACAACCAAATTGTTGTTAGAACTGAAAAAGTTAAGTTTTCGGCAAATCTGGTGCAGGGGCGATTCCCGAAATATACCGATGTTATCCCCACGGGCTGTGATATCAAAGCCCATATGCAAAAGGAATCGTTTCTCAGTGCTGTCAGGCGGGCAGCATTGCTCACCAATGAGCATACTAATGGGATTGTGTTGAGTTACTCTTCGGATAACCTGTGCCTGTCCAGCAGCACTCCTGAAGCAGGGGACGCAGAAATCAATATGCCTATCGCATTTGACGGGCCGGATATGAAAATTGGTTTTAATCCTCAATATATTCTTGAGGCCTTGAAGGTGATTGATACTCCAGAGATAGTGATGGAGTTTGCCGGTGAGAATAAGCCTGGGGTTTTGCGAAGCGGTAAAGATTTTTTGTATGTTCTAATGCCAGTTACGGTATAGGCATTGTAGGCCCAGATATCTAACAGTTTTGATAATTACTGTATAAATTGTTAATAATATGTGGGTAAAATTGGGCTGGCGTGATGGCTGGGTTTGTGTTATATTAACGGGCTGTTTTGATGGGGAAAAGATGGAATGGGACCCAAAAAAACTGAGGTTGCTGGCTAAACAGAGGCAGTTTTATCAAAAAGACCTGACTTTTAGCAAAGTTGTTGATAGTTTTATGCGGCGTAAGGTGTATCCAAGGCAAAAGAAACTTGGTGAACTGGCCGCGGCCTGGGATGAGTTGCTTCCTGAGGAGTTGACTGAGCATAGCTGCCTGGAAAATTTCACGCGTGGGACGCTCAAGGTTCTTGTGGATAGTCCGGCCCATTTGGCTGAGTTGAATATGCTGGTCCGCGAAGGATTGGCGGATCATCTGCGTGAGATGTGCCCGAATCTACCATTATCAAATATAAAAATAATGCATGCCCGCTGGTATCATGTGGATGAGCAAGGCAATAAGATAGCCGACTTTTAACATTCGGCCTGGGGCAAGCTTAATGATAAAGTATTATTTTTTGAGAGAATAATAAAAGAAATGACAGAAGAAAATATAAATAATCCAAACCCGAATTCTGAAGATTATGGCGCTTCGAGCATTACTGTGCTGGAGGGGATGGACGCTGTTCGCAAAAGGCCTGAGATGTATATTGGTGATCGCCAGGTTCGCGGTTTGCATCATATGGTAAGTGAGGTTGTCGATAATTCTATTGATGAGGCGATGGCCGGCTATTGCAAAGTTGTAATGGTTACGATTAATGCCGATAATTCTGTGACGGTTGAAGATGACGGACGCGGTATTCCGGTTGAACCTGAAAAAAGTACGGGTAAGTCTGCCCTGGAAGTAGTTCATACTATTTTGCATTCGGGCGGTAAATTCGATAGTAAATCTTATAAAGTTTCCGGAGGTTTACATGGTGTGGGTGTCTCGGTGGTGAATGCCCTTTCAGAATGGCTGACAGTGGAGGTTTGCCGCGCCGGTCAGATCCACCGCATGGAATTTGCTCGTGGGGTAACAAGTGCCCAGAAGAAGATTTTAGGTGAAACCAATCGGACAGGTACGAAGACAACATTCAAGCCAGATGGAACAATTTTCCCGGAGACTAATTTTCGTTTTGATATTCTGGCCAACCGTTTGCGGGAGCTGGCGTTCTTAAATGGCGGTGTGCGGATTGTTCTAAAAGATGAACGATCAGGCGACAGTGAAGACTATCATTATGAGCAAGGTTTGATTCATTTTGTTGAACATCTCAATGATGGCAAAGATGTTTTGCACAAAGATGTAATTTTTATCCACAAAGAAGATAAAGAACTCGGCATGGAATGTGATATTGCGATGCAGTACACGGCGGGTTATGCCGAAAATATTGTCGCGTTTGCTAATAATATCCATAACATGGATGGCGGCACGCACATTAGTGGTTTCCGTGGCGCTCTGACCCGCACGATGAATAGTTATGCCCGTCAAAGTGTGGCGATGAAAGATGCCAAACAGGTTCCCAGTGGTGATGATTGGCGTGAAGGTCTGACAGCGATTATTTCAGTGAAGTTGCCTGACCCGCAATTTGAAGCACAGACCAAGGTGCGTTTGATGAATCCGGAAGTTTCCAGTTTTGTTGAAACTTCGGTTAATGAATTGCTGGGCCAATATATGGAAGAAAACCCATCGATCGCCAAAAATATCATGAAGAAGGGTATCCAGGCGGCCCAGGCTCGTGAAGCGGCTCGCAAGGCTAGAGAGCTCACCCGTCGCAAAGGCGCGCTAAGTGGCGGTGGTTTGCCGGGCAAGCTTTCGGATTGTTCCAGTAAAGATAATGAAATGACAGAAGTATATCTGGTGGAAGGGGATTCTGCTGGTGGTTCTGCTAAGGAAGGCCGTGACAGGAAGTTCCAGGCGATTTTGCCTTTGAAGGGTAAAATTTTAAATGTAGAAAAAGCCCGTTTGGACAAGATGCTTTCGCATGAGGAAATTCGCACGATCATTTCTGCCTTGGGTACCGGAATCGGTGTAGATGAATTTAATTATGAAAAACGCCGTTACGGCAAAGTTATAATCATGACTGATGCCGATATTGATGGTGCTCATATCAGAACGCTGTTGTTGACATTTTTCTTCCGGCACATGAAAGAGCTGTTTCAGAACGGTGCGATTTATATTGCTCAGCCTCCTCTGTATGAAATTTCCCGACGTGGTAAAAAGAAATATGTAATCAATGAAAAAGAGATGGCTACATATTTAAGTGAAGAAGGGATTAAGCGGGCTCGTTTGTGTATTCGTCTGGAAAATAATGAAAAACGTTTTATAGAAGGCGAAGATATCCAAACGTTTATGGATCATCTTGAAGAAGGCGAAGATCTCTTAGCGATCATTAATAAAAGAGGCGTGTCTTTGAAGGATCTGGTTAAGCATGATAAACCTATGCCGGCGGGATTGCCAACGTATCGAGTCGTCGCTGATGGGGTGGAAGAGTTTTATCATGATGAAGAAATTTATGCCAGACGTTGCGATGAGTTGGCTTCCCGTGAAATTTCCGAGGAGGCCCAGGCGGAAATGACATCGGATATGAAAAAAATTATTAACCAGGAAATGCATGAGGTTAAACGTTTTAATAATTTGCGTACCATTTTAGCTGACTATAGTATTTATGTGGAAGACTATTTTAGAACCGAGCAGCAAACTATTGCCGGCGAACATATCGAAACTAAATTTGCATTGATCGATGAAGATGACAATTATACCGATATTCCTAATCCGCAATCAATAGTCAAGGGCATTCGCGACATGGGCGGCAAAGGCGTTGAGTTGAAACGATTCAAAGGTCTGGGCGAAATGGATGCCGAACAATTGTGGGATACAACGATGGACCCGGAACGTCGGACATTATTAAAAGTGGAGATTGAAGATGCCGCTGAAGCCGACCGATTGTTTTCGATTCTGATGGGTGACAATGTTGAAAAACGGCGTAAGTATATTGAAACGCATGCGTTGGAAGTTAAGAATCTGGATGTTTGATGCACTACTTGTGCGGTGAACGGGATTCTAAAATTTGAATATTCGGGCAGGCTAGATGGCCTGTCTTTTTTTTGGCAATTTATGGTATTTAAAAGTGATACAGTTAAGCAATGGGCGATGGAGCTGGGGTTTTCTTTGGTTGGGATTACTCCGTCGGTGCCCGGTGATGATGTTGACAGGTTGTTAGCTTATCTGGAAGAAGGTCGCCATGGACAGATGGCTTATATGGAGAATTATTTAGCTAAACGAATGGATCCGCGTGAGCTGGTTGAAAATGCGAAAAGCGTTATATGCCTGGCGGTCAACTATTATCAATCTGATCCTGTGGATAAACCTGTGCATTGTGGGCAAGTCGCACGTTATGCCTGGGGGCGGGATTATCATAAAATTTTGAAAAAGAGATTGAAGCAGCTGGCTATGAAAATCAGCGAAAAAGCAGAAATGAAGTTTCGTTGTTTTGTGGATAGTGGGCCGATTCTGGAAAAATCATTTGCCGCCCGGGCGGGTTTAGGCTGGATCGGCAAAAATAATTTATTGATCAATGGAAAATATGGTTCGTGGCTGGTGTTAGGCGAAATTGTGACAGATCTGGAATTTGATGTTTATGACGAGCCGGTTAATGATGGCTGCTGCGATTGCCAGAAGTGTATTGAGGCTTGTCCGAGCCAGGCACTGACGCCCGACAGGAAATTGGATGCAAGGCGTTGTATCTCATACTGGACGGTTGAAGCCAACGAAGAGATGCCGGATGATATTAAAGCAGTGGCCGGGAACCGTTTTTTTGGATGTGATATTTGCCAGGAGGTTTGCCCCTGCAATAGCGCCCCGGTTATCTGTAAAGACAGGGAAATTAAGATTTGTCATGCTTATGTTGATTTAGATGAGCTGGCGAGGTTGGATAATGAGCAAAAAAAAGAAAAATTTGCGGGGAGCTGCCTTCGTCGGGCTCTGGGGAAAAAATAGATTTTATATTTGTGCATAAATGGTGGATATGTTATAAGTGAAATAGAGTTGCTCGAGAAAACAGATCTACACCTTGCAAAAAGCTATCGGAATTCGAACAGCTTGTGGATAATTTGTTAGCATTATGGGATTGCACAAGGGATGCATACCCAAAGGGTATGAATTTCTCTGGCAGAGCCATCGCTGAAGTCTTAGGAAATGTTACATGAAATCAAAGCGGGCAAATTCAACTGTTATGAGTATGATTACCGGCTAATCCGTTTGAACACTGTGATTGTGAGGTAGTTTATGTCTGGCACATATTCCGTTCTGGGCAACCATGTTCTGGTTCTCAACAAACATTATATGGCGATTCGTATTATCAATATCAAGAGAGCCATGATGCTTTTGTGTAAAGAGCTGGCTGAGGTAGTGGTTTGTGATGATGGTTATTACAGCAATTACAACTTTAGCAGTTGGCTGGAAGTCTCACAGTATCATCAGCAGTTCAGCCCGGAAGAACATGATTGGTTGCACACGGTAAAAATCAGCGTTGCGGTGCCACGGATCGTGCGTTTGCTTTTTTATGATCGCTTGCCTAAAGGTGGGGCCAAGTTGAACCGCAGGAATATTTTCGCCCGGGATAACAATCATTGTCAATATTGTGGCAGGAAATTCAAGACCAGTGAGTTGACTTTGGACCATGTCGTACCCCGCTCATTGGGTGGCAGGGCGTCATGGGAAAACCTGGTTTGCGCCTGTGTAAAATGTAACAATAGAAAAGGCGGTAGAACCCCGCATCAGGCGAATATGAAGTTGATTAACCCTCCAAGCCAACCGAATCGATGCCCTACGATAGAGCTGGATTTCAATCAGGGAAAATATAGCAGCTGGAAACAGTTTTTAGATCATGCATATTGGACGGTAGAATTGAAATGATGGGTGGTGGTACAGGGCAATCACATGAAATTTTCATCTTTATTTGTGGCTCGAAAACTGGATTCGGCGCCTTCGCGGGGATGACACAATAAAATTTCATGCGTTAGCTCTTGATGGTGGTATTATTGCCCTTGAAACCTGCTTTCGGTTGGTTTATAATGTTTTGAACTTTTACTGAAAGGCGAAACATTGAAACATGATTCAATAAATGTCCGTCGTTATCTGGCTTGCATGGATACTTCGGCGATGGGCAATCTTTATACTGACTGCATTATCATAGGTGGTGGAGTTGCTGGTTTACGGGCGGCTCTGGAAGCGGCGGAGTCTGGCCGTGTGCTTATGCTTATCAAAGATGAAATCAAAGACAGTAATAGCTTTCGGGCTCAGGGTGGCATAGCCTCGGTTTTAAATATAGACGATTCTTTTGCCAGCCATATCGAAGATACATTAAAGACGGGTTGTGATTTGTGCGACCCTCAAGCGGTAGAGTTGACTGTGAGGCAGGGGCCAGCCCAGATCAAACAATTGTTGGACTGGGGAACTTCGTTTGATACTGAAGCCGGGCAACTGGAAGCAGGCCGTGAGGGAGGGCATTCCCATAACAGGATTATCCATGCCCAAGGTGATGCCACAGGTAGGGTGATGAGCTCTACGCTTTATGACCAGGTGAGCCAAAATAAGAATATCACAGTTTTTCAACATTGTTTTGTGATTGATATTTTGACTGACGATGATGGTTGCCTGGGCGTATTGAGTTGGCATAAAAAACATGGTTTCCAATGTATTTGGTCGAAATCAACGATTTTGGCATCGGGTGGTGCCGGTCAGCTTTGGCGCGAGACGACTAACCCCGCAGGCGCTACAGCCGACGGGGTTGCCATGGCATATCGGGCTGGGGCAAAATTAGCAGACATGGAATTTATGCAGTTTCATCCGACCACGCTTTATATTGCCGGGGCAGCTCGTATGCTCATCACCGAAGCGATTCGGGGCGAAGGTGGCAAACTGGTTACTGCCGAGGGTGAAAGTTTTATGCACAATTATCATGCAATGGGAGATCTGGCTCCGCGTGATATTGTCAGCCGGTCGATTTATAAAGAGCTTAGTAAGGCTTCTGCGACAAATGTTTTTCTGGATTTGCGACATCTTGGCAGCGATTGGCTGGCGAAGCGTTTTCCGACTATCAGTGCCTTGTGCGAAAGTTTTGATATTGATGTTGACACTGATCTTATACCTGTGCGGCCCAGTGCTCATTACATGGTCGGTGGCGTTAAAACTGATTTGCAAGGCCGTACGAATATCAAAGGTTTGTATTGTTGTGGTGAAGCAGCGGCAACCGGTTTACATGGCGCTAATCGTTTGGCTAGCAATTCGCTATTGGAGGCATTGGTCTTTGGCCAGATTTGCGGAAAGAACGCAACAGTTGATTTTACCCAGGGAGATAACGAGATAAAGTTAAGGCGGTTGACTTATCAGCACGAGCCATCAGTCAAGGTCGAGCTTGATGTTAATGATGTTGTTAATTCGCTGCGTTCGATTATGTGGCGTAATGTTGGTGTGGAGCGTGAAGGTAAAAGATTGACTGAGACGCTGGAAATAATTAATTTCTGGCAGCGTTATGTTATGGATAAAGTTTTTGATACGCCGCTGCAATGGCAATGTCAAAATATGTTGACAGTGTGCGAACTGATTACCAAAGGAGCTCTGGAGCGTAAAGAGTCGCGGGGTGTGCATTATCGTACAGATTATCCTGAACAAAACAAAAAAGATTTTGCGATGCATATAGAATTTTAAGATGGAAACGAAGCGAAAAATAATTTTGGCCAGCGGCTCACCTCGCCGAAGTGAATTGATGCGGCAGTGGGGCTATGAATTTGAGGTTGTAAAGCCAACAGTTGATGAACCATCTGTGCATTTATCTGATGGGGGGGCAGGGCTGTATTGGGCGGAATCGCTGGCATATTTGAAAGCTTGTGCAGTTGCCCAAAATCATCCTGATGCTATTGTGATAGGCGCAGATACGATTGTGACTCATAGTAATAAATTAATTGGTAAGCCCGTTGATATAGATGATGCGCGAAAAATTTTGACAGAAATGTTCGCTGGTCACAATGAAGTTATTACGGGTTTGGCGGTTTTGTGCCCGGCAATTTGTAAGCGAATCATTGTTCATGTTACGACCACGATTATAATGCGGGCGATGACCGCTATTGAACTGGAAGACTATTTAGCTTCTGGCGTATGGCAAGGTAAGGCTGGCGCTTATGCCTACCAGGAAGGCGGAGATAAATTCGCCCAGGAAGTTGTAGGAAGTGAATCTAATATTGTTGGTTTGCCTATGGAAAAACTGGCACAGGTTTTAGAAGAATTTTAAGGTGATAAAATGAAAGAGATATTAGCAGTGATATTGTCATTATTGGTTTGTTCATGTGATAAGCCAACAGGTCAGCAAGAGCAGAATGTTGATGTTCAGCAGACAGCACCACAGCAAAAAGAAAAAGATGCCACCGATTCCCAGCGAGAGCAAGAGGGCAAAACAGCAAAGCAACAAGAGCAGCAGCCCCCTAAAAAAGCCGAGTTGCCCAAGGCGAAAATTACGGTAGCCAATAAAGAAATTGAAGTTGAAATTGCAGCGACTCGTTTTTCCCGAGCAAAAGGTTATATGTTTCGAGAGGAAATTCCTGATGGGACTGGCATGATTTTCGTGTTTAATACTTCTGGCTATCGTCAGTTCATAATGGATAATTGCCTGGTAGATATCGACATAGTTTTTATTGACGGCGACGGATATATTGTTAGTGCCGCCGAGATGAAAAAGCCATCGCCGGGTATGGCGTCGGAGTATTATGACAGTAAGTTTCGATGTCGCTATGCTTTGGAATTGCCAGCTGGTTCAATAGAGTCATTGAAATTGAGAAAGAATATGCGGATTATTATTCCTGATGAAATTAAATATATATTAACTGAAGATGATTAGGGTGACAATACCAATCGCAGGTGTCTGGTAGAGACAAGGCATGCCTCGTCTCCCATCGGCTTGGCAGGTAGAGAGTCGAGTTGTTTTAGGAAAGTTGCAGGCCGACAATCGTTACATCGTCGCGCGGATGCAAGGAGCCTTCTTCGTTATTAATATCGATCAATAATGTTTCGGCCATTTCCTGGATGTCAAGATTGGCCAGGTCATTGAATTCCCGACGGAAGCTCAATGGTTTGGTTGGGTCTTTATCGTCGGCAAAAGCCACTTCAACGCCATCGCTATAAATCAATAATTTATCACCGCGGTGTAGTTGAAAAGTTTCGGTTTTATATTCAGCTTCTTCAAAAACTCCTAGTAATGCGCCTTTGACTTCCAGTTCGATCAGTTCTCCGCCGTCGTCAATTCGTATGGGCATTGGATGGCCTGCCGAGGCGACACGCAATTCAAGGGTTTTCTGATTTAATATACAATAGCAACCAGTAGCGAACTGGCAATCATTGAGATTTTGTTCGCACATATCATGGTTAAGGCTCATCAGGGCCTGGCCTGGATCAATTATTTCATAGCTATTGCCGGTAATTTTTTTGGTTACAATTGATCTTTTTATAAACATGGTAAGCAGAGCCGCAGGCATACCGTGGCCCACCGCATCGGCGATATAGAAGCCAACATGGTTCTCGTCCAGTCTCATAATATCATAGATATCGCCACTTACCCAGGTTGCCGGGCGGTATATCGCCGCAAATTTTATGCCATCAATTTCAGGTAATGACCGGGGGAGAAAATCCCTTTGCAGTCGTGCGGCTAACTGCATTTCTTCGGTCACCTGGTTGAAATGACTATTTAAAGGTTGACCAGTAGCGCGTAGCCGTATGAGTTCGAAATTCAACATTTTAAGGTGCTTTTGCATTTGGATCATTGTCAGCAAACGACCTTTGATCATCTCTGCAGATTCATTTGGGTCGATCTGGATAATCCGGTCATTATATTTGTAGGTATCGACATTTGTTTCGAGTACCAGCATATTAATGGCCATCTGTTCGAGATATTCTGAGATTGTGCTAATTTGTTTTTTATTGGTGTTGGCAATGACTGCCGCGACGGTATTCGTGTCATTTTCCAGGTTGTCCAGACTTTGAATTTGCTGGCATATCGTTCCAAGTTTTGATAGTTCATTGATCGCCTGGCTTAGAGCAGTAGGTAACTCAGTGCCATTATCGATAATAAGAAGTTGTTTAGGAGCGGGCATTATGAGCCTTTCATAACCAAAGCATTAAAAGTCAGGTTGAAACGATAGTATATTATAATGTTCGGCACTATATGGGGTTGGCTTTAGCGAATAGATGTGTATAGGAAAATAACATTGAGTGATTTTAAGGATTTCGTGCTGTGCTATTGTGAAAAATTCCGTTCTCAGGCTGTGAGTTATTGGGGTGGGGCTCTCTAGGTCTTTGTAAAATAAGCATTAACAGCAACCTTTAAAAAACCTTTAAAAACCATCAAAAAAGCATTTGACTCCACAATATATAGTGTGCTATCATTTGCCCTTGTCCCAGATGTGGTTTATTTTCATATTTGATGACAACTCAGATTTTCGAGGGGTGATGCTGCCGGAAACGATATTTATTAGTATCCTGTCAGCATATTAGTACAGCTCTAACGAGCTGATTAAAGTGGGCTTACCATAGAGGCGACGGAGACAATGCGCTTATTTTGCGCTTGTACCGGCCAGAGTTATATAATTATTTTAATGGTTGTCCGTGGGTCTTTTTTTTAATTTTTTTTATTACTAGGAGCTGACAATGCCAGGCTGTGACAAGGATTCGTCAAAAACTGCCTCCAAAGGTTCTGCGAAATTAGAGCGCAAAGCTATTCCTGTTGAACGTTTTTTTTCTACTCAAGGTGTTAATCCATTTGATCAGATAGAATGGGATTATCGTACTGCTACAATTACTGATGATAAAGGCAATATTGTTTTTGAACAAAAAAATGTTGAAGTGCCTGACTTTTTCTCACAATTAGCAACTAAAGTTGTTGTAAGTAAATATTTTTATGGCGAACAGGATACTGACGAAAGAGAAACCTCTTTCAGACAGCTGGTCCATCGCGTCGCTCGCACTATCGCCGATTGGGGCTTAGCTGATGGCCTGTTTGTCGATGAAGAACAATGCGAAACCTTTTATAATGAATTAGCCTGGCTTTGTGTTAATCAATATGGTGCTTTTAATTCACCGGTTTGGTTTAATGTTGGCTTGCATCATGTTAATGGTGTTTCTGGCAGTCCACATAATTTTTATTGGAATCAGGATGCTCAGGAAATTCAGGCTTGTCCTAATTCTTATGAATTTCCTCAGGCTTCAGCATGTTTTATTCAGAATGTTGGCGACACGATGGAAGACATCATGGCTCTGGCAACATCTGAGGCTATGCTTTTCAAACATGGTTCTGGCACAGGCACTGACTTGTCAACCCTGCGTTCCAGCCGTGAAAAACTTTCCGGTGGCGGAAAACCTTCTGGGCCATTGAGCTTTATGCGGGTTTTTGACCAGATCGCCGGTGTCATAAAATCGGGTGGCAAAACCAGACGTGCCGCCAAAATGCAGTCACTTAAAATCCATCATCCTGATATTCGCGAATTTATTACTTGTAAAACCGAAGAAGAGAAAAAAGCCTGGGCCCTTATCGAGCAAGGCTATAGCGGGGATTATAATGGTAATGCTTATGGCAGTATCATGTTCCAAAATGCTAATCTTTCGGTTCGACTGACCGATGATTTTATGAAAGCTGTCGAGACCAAAGGTAAATTTAACACTATTGGCGTTACTGATGGCAAACCGGTTGAAGAACTTGATGCTGATGAAATCATGCACCTGATCGCTGAAGGTACCCATGTTTGTGGCGACCCCGGCGTTCAATATGATACTATTATTAACAACTGGCATACCTGTAAGAATACTGGCCGCATTAATGCTTCAAATCCCTGCAGCGAATATATGTTTGTTGATAATTCCGCTTGTAATCTGGCCAGTTTGAATTTGATGAAATTCCGCAATGCCGATGGCAGCTTTAATGTCGAAGCTATGAAGCGTGCAGTTCGTATCTTTATTATCGCCCAGGAAATACTGGTCGACCGGGGCAGTTATCCAACAGCTGAAATAGCCAAAAATTCGCATGAATATCGACCGCTGGGTCTGGGCTATGCTAATCTAGGTTCGTTGCTAATGTCATTAGGATTACCTTATGACAGTGAAGAAGGCCGTGCGATGGCCGGGGCCATTACATCTGTCATGACAGGCCATGCCTATTGTATCAGTTCTGAAATAGCCAAAGGTATCGGTCCTTTTGTAGGCCATGAAGCTAATGCTGATTGTATGCTTGATGTCATTAAAATGCATCGGGATCAGATAAAGAATATTGATAAACAGCTCTGTCCTGAAAACCTGCTTACCTCGGCTCAACAATGCTGGGATCAGGCCGTCAAAATGGGAAAAGCTAATGGCTATCGAAACGCTCAGGTTACTGTCTTGGCTCCGACAGGAACCATTGGCTTCCTGATGGATTGCGACACAACAGGTGTTGAACCTGATATCGCCCTGGTGAAATATAAATTATTAGCTGGCGGTGGCATGCTTAAGATCGTCAATCAGACAGTGCCAATGGCGCTGAAACGTCTGGGCTACGATGAACAACAAGTTGCTTTTATTGTTGCTTCGATAGAAAAAAATGATACTATTGAAAATTCTGAAGAACTCAAAAACGAACATCTACCAGTTTTTGATTGTGCGTTTAAGCCTGCTAATGGTGTTCGGGCAATTGATTATCTCGCTCATATTAAAATGATGGCTGCTACTCAGCCTTTCATTTCTGGAGCGATTAGTAAAACTGTTAATATGCCTAAAGAATGTTCTGTTGAAGATATTAAAGATGCTTATATTGTTGGCTGGGAATTGGGCTTGAAGGCTCTGGCGATTTATCGCGATGGTTCCAAGCGTTCACAGCCATTGAATACTAAAAAAATTACAGATAAGAAAAAAGAAGCTGTAAAATCTGAGACAGCTTTTGAACCTGCAGAAATCCGACCACAAAGACGCCGTCTGCCTCAAACCAGACGCAGCATCACCCACAAATTTGATGTGGCCGGACACGAAGGTTACCTGACGGTGGGCTTATATGAGGACGGATCCCCGGGTGAGATTTTTATCACCATGGCCAAGGAAGGCAGCACCGTCGGGGGTTTAATGGACACATTAGGGACATGTATTTCGATGGCCCTGCAGTATGGCGTTCCATTAGAAGCATTTATCACGAAATTCAGCCATGCTCGTTTTGAACCGGCTGGCATGACAAGTAATCGCGACATTCCATTTGCAAAATCCCTGGTTGATTATATTGCCCGTTGGCTTGCGATTACATTCCAGCCAACCCATTCTGATGCGGCTATTGTTAATCGTGAGGGCAACTCGGAAAGCCCAAAACGAATGAACGTCTGGGATGATCGTACAAAAGATGATCCTGCCGCCAAGACGGGCAAAAAAAAACTCGCTGATATTGGCAATCGCCTGGGAAAGATAATTGACGCGGTTAATCATCCAGCATCCGAAAAATTTGCTGCCGCCGCTGTCGGTGGCAATGATGTTGAGGTGCTCTCAGGCCAGTTTTCCCATTTCCAGGAAGACGCTCCGGTTTGCGACTGTTGTGGATCAATAACGGTTCGCAATGGAAACTGCTACCGCTGCTTCAATTGTGGAGCGAGTTTAGGTTGCAGTTGATAGAAAATAAATAGTTTGAACTTCAAAGCCCGTTACAAATAGTGCGGGCTTTTTTTATAGCAAAAAGAGATTTTTTATTATATTTCATAATATTGGCAACAATAATACAATTACGGCTATATTTATATTGTAGAGAAGATTGACCTGGTTTACTTGGCATGTCCAAGTGTTGTTGTGCCGTTTTAATGAAAAATAAATTCAAAATAATGAACAAATTTCTTTGTCGAGCGAAATTAAATATTGTTGGCATTGATATTAAATTTTTGTTACAATGAATAGTTAATTGTGGGCTGATCGATATAGCCCTCTGGAAAACAATAAGTATTATCTCTTGAATAAGGTGAAAATATGGGTAATTTTGGTGACATTTTAGCATGGATGATTGGCCCTCCAGAAATGATAGTGGCTGGTTTGGTAGGTCTTTTAGTATTTGGCAATAAATTGCCACAAGTTGGTCGTTCTTTGGGCAAAAGTATCGTTGAATTCAAAAAAGGCGTTAAGGGTGTCAAAGAAGAGATTGATGAAGAAATGAATAAAGCTGAATCGGAACCATCCAGTGATCCAGAGCCAACGCCAGAAAAAAAAGAAGAACTGTAAAACATTTATTTGTAATGGTTTATGATTTTTTCTGTTGTACGGTAGAATGAAATTATAAAAAAAGGGCCAACGTAATTTACGTGGCCCTTTTTTAATTTTATTTTTTAAGAAGCAATTATTTCTTAGATTTTTCTTTTTTTGGTTCTTCTTTAGTCTTGACTGGTGCGTTTGCCAATGGTTTTGCCATGGGTACAGCTAACATGGTTTTGCAGTAGGCACATCGTACACGAGTGCCACGAACCTGCCTAGGTACTACCAGAATTTTCCGACAACGTAAATTTGGGCACATTATAGTAACGGCCATTTTTGCTCCTGTTATTTCATCTGAAACGCAAAATTTCACGTTTTACCAACATTTATGTGCTGTTTGATATCCTTAACTTCAGCATTCAATAATAATATCGTCACTATTATGGCCCATGTTTAGCGAATTAATAGTTAATGAAACTATATTTAATTTATTTTAAAAATTCCGTTTATTGCACAAAAAAAAGCCCTTCAGACAAATCTGGAAGGGCTAAATATTAATAATTATGTTTTATGCGGGTTCTTTTTTCGCTTTTTTTCTTTTTGGTGGAGATTTAAAAAGCTCCGATTCGCCTTCAACGATTTTTTCATCGATAATATATTTTTCCTGAGATTTCTGGTCGGGCAGCTCATACATGATATCAATCATAATTTCTTCCATAACCCCACGAATTGCCCGGGCACCAGTATCACGAATTAATGCCTTTTTAGCGATAGCAATAAGAGCTTTTTCAGTGAATTCCAGCTCGCAATCTTCTAAGGCAAAGAATTTCTGGTATTGTTTGATCAGAGCGTTTTTAGGTTCAGTAATGATACGAATCAGGGCTTCTTCGTCTAATGGTGCCAAAGCTGTCATAACTGGCAAGCGTCCCAGAAGTTCCGGAATCATACCAAAGTGAACCAGGTCTTCGGGAGTAACCTTATCCAGCACATTATCTTTTTCTTTTTCGGCTTCTTGTTGGATTTGTTCAGCGCCAAAGCCGATTTTTTGACGTCCGAGCCGTTTTTTGATGATGTCAGCCAAGCCGCTGAATGTCCCGCCACAGATAAAGAGAATTTGTGAGGTGTCCATTTGAATATATTGTTGTTCAGGATGTTTGCGCCCGCCCTGAGGTGGTATGTTGGCAATAGTGCCTTCCAGCAGTTTCAATAATGATTGCTGCACGCCTTCACCGGAAACATCACGGGTAATACTGACATTTTGATTGGTTTTGCCAATTTTATCCACTTCATCGATATAAATAATTCCTCTTTGGGCCAATTCAATATCATAATCAGCTGCCTGAAGTAATCTAAGCAGGATATTTTCTACATCTTCGCCCACATAACCAGCTTCAGTTAAGGTGGTGGCGTCACTGATAGCGAATGGCACATCAATAAAACGTGCTAAAGTCTTTGCTAATAAAGTTTTCCCACACCCGGTAGGCCCGATCATCAGGACATTGCTTTTATCGATTTCGACATCGCCGCTTTTGCCATCTTTGAGGGTCAGTCTTTTATAATGGTTATGAACAGCTACGGAAAGGCGTTTTTTGGCTTTTTCCTGGCCAATAACATAATCATCGAGCATTTCTTTGATGGATCGCGGGCTGGGAATGGTGCTGAACATGGGAGAAGAGGTCTTGATTTTCCTTTTTTCCTGTTCGATAATGCTGTCGCAGAGTTCAACGCAGCCGGCGCAGATATTAGTATTATCTGGGCCTTCTATTATCGGACCTGATTCGCTATCGCTTTTTCCACAAAAGCTGCAATTATGGCTACGGCGTTTTGAGCCTCCCTTACCATTGTTGTTGCCTTGAGTCATTATTTTTCCTATTCTTTACTGGTGGATAAAATTTTAATTTACAGTTATATTATATATCGACAAGTTAATACAACAAAACTGAATATATGCAAAATACGAGGAAAAAAGCAAAAATCCTCTAATTAATATGCTTGCCGGAGTCAATTTGTTCGTTTGAAAAGAAATTGAAAGGGCAGACCAAAGATATTTCATAATAATTGACGATAAAACTCGACCGGGTGAAGAAATTATTTTATCATCTTATCCCGTAGGATTTTATATTCCTGCTCAGTGATTTTGCCAGAGTCTAGCATTGCTTTGAGGTTGTCAAGGTCAAAACCGAGGTCTGCTCCTGGGGTGGTATCGACATCCAGAAGCTGTTTTTTGGTTTTTTTGTAGACAAAGGCAGAAACAAAGATGATGGCCAATAGCGCCACCATGGATAAAATCGACCATATTAGCAGATTTTGTTTTTGCTCTTTGGTAGCAGCGAGCATGTTGGTGCTAAATTGTTGAACTTGTTGTAACATTATTATTGTTATAGCTGATGCTGATAAATTAGTCAAGATTTCACTTATGCTGTTAAGTGAAAAGTTAAAAAATATGGATCAAGGAGTAGATCGTGGAATTAGCGATGGTAAATGAGCAGATTATGCCTTTGGATGAGGCAACAATCAGCATACATAATAGGGGGGTATATTTTGGAGATGGCGTATATGAGGCTATCCGGGTATGCCGGGGCCGATGTTTTGCTTTTGAAAGACATATGAGTCGCTTAAAATACAGTTTAGAGCAGATGGACATGTCAGCTAAGGTTGATCTGGATATTATCCGGCAGCGAGTCGCTAAGGTCTTAGCTGCATCAGAATTAGCCGAAGCAACGATTTATTTCCAGATCACACGAGGTGAAGCTTATCGTCATCATACTTACGCCCCGGATTGGGAGCCGATGTTTTTGCTGACAATACGAGAAAGCAAGGGCCGCCAAATTGAATCGGGTAAGGCTATCACCCATCCCGACTGGCGCTGGAAGCGTTGCGATATTAAGTCTTTGAATTTGCTGGCTAATGTTTTGGCACGTCAGGCGGCAACAAAAGCTGGTGCCTATGAAGCGATTTTGTTTGATGATAATGGATATGTAACTGAAGCGACTAGCTCGACAGTTTTGATGGTTAAAGGCAAGCAGCTGATAACAACGCCATTGGGCACAAATATTTTGCCTGGCATTACCAGAGAGCTGGTTTTGAATTGGGGCGGTGAATTGGGTATGGAATTAATTGAAAGACCATTTAAAGTTGAAGAAATGTTTGACGCCGATGAATTGATGGTCAGCGGAACATCAACTGAGGTTTTGGGTTTGACCCAATTAGATGATAAACAGATAGCCGATGGCAAAGTCGGCTTTTATACAGATGAATTGCAGAAGCGATTAGTTGATGCGATGGTTAATGGTTTGTAAATGTAGAGACAAAGTATGCCTTGCCAACACAGTGTCCAGCGAGAAAGCAGGTAGGATGGGCTATGCCCATGCAGATATAAATTACATCGCATATTTTCAATTGGTTAAGATATTACAAAACGAGAAAGTTTTATGACTAAAGAAAAAACAGGACCAATGATTATTAATTTGCAGAAGGATTTTCGTAATCGTCGTATTATAGTAAAGTCTCGGACTGCAATTATACTGATGTTTGTCAGTGCATTATTGATGTCATTGATTTATGAACCGATAGGCTGGAGTTTTTTGGCCTGGTTCGGTTTGGTGCCCTGGGTGATCGCTAATGTCGGGACTGAAAAACCCAAACATGCTTTTTTTATGAACCTGGGTATCTGGTTTTTATATTATCTGGCCAATCTAAGTTGGCTTTGGAATGTGACCGGCCCAGGCTTAGTTGGCCTGGCGGTTTACCTGGGATTTTATATTGTTTTTTCGGGCTGGGTTGTCAGAGGTGCTTATCTAAAAAGAAGATGGCCCATGGTTTTGGTTTTGCCGGTTGCCTGGGTAGCACAGGAATATTTAAGAGCAGTGGTGTTGACAGGTTTCCCCTGGTTGTTCATTTCGCATAGCCAACATAATTGTCTGAAACTTATTCAATGCTGTGATATTTTTGGCGCCTATGGCGTTACATTTATTGTTGCGATGGTGAATGGATTTTTATGTGATTTATTGTTACGCCCATTAGTCGCAGCGCCGAAATCCGGCCAACGAAAACTCAAATTAACGACAAAGACAAGTTTTGTAATAGTTTCTGCTGTTGTAGTGGTTGCTTTATTTTATGGAGCGTTTCGGATTAAACAGTCACAGGACACTACAACCCAGGGACCATTAATAACGGTGGTGCAGGAATCAATACCGCAATATGTTGAAGAGTCAGGCCAAAGCAGCCAGGATATTTTTGATAAGCATTATGATATTTCCAGGCAGGCTTTGAGCAAAGATGATAAGCCAATGCTGGTTGTGTGGCCTGAAACAGTTATAAATTCTGATTTCAATATTTTGCCGACATTATCTCAGGAAGTAATAGATGATTCAATTTCGGAAAATATTGAGACTTTTCGTCAATCCTCAGGCTATACTGATTTAACTGAAAAAGAAAAACAACAGCAAGAGCAGGTCATAAAAGATTATTTTAGTTGTCCGAAAAAATTTGATAATGATCTTCGCTCAATGGCCAGAGATAATGAAGTTTATATGCTGATAGGGGCCGCTGCCAACGATTATGATTTAAAAGGTGAGCAGCTGAACTACAATAGTGCTTTTCTTTACCAGCCTGATGGCAGTAAAAGTGATCGACGTTATGATAAGATGCACCTGGTGCCGTTTGGCGAGGTAGTCCCATTTAAGAAAAGCTGTCCCTGGCTGAATAGATTGTTAAATAGTTTTACGCCTTATGATTATGATTATTCGCTGGACTATGGCCAGAAAGCTATTGTTTTTGAGATGTCCAGGGATCAAGAGGCATATAAATTTGGTGTGATGATTTGTTATGAAGATGTTACATCAGAGGTGGCGCGTGAATTGACGGTGAGCAACGATGGTAAGAAGAGGGCGGATTTTCTGCTTAATATTACCAATGCCGGTTGGTATGTTTCAACCGATGCGGACCAGGAGCAAAGAGCCGCGGGTGACTATGGCAAAATCACGACCTCGGCTCAGCATAGCCAACATTTAGCGCAGTGTCGTTTGCGCGCGGTAGAAAATCGTGTTGGTATTGCCCGTTCGGTCAATACCGGCATAAGTTGTTTTATCAAGCCCGATGGTTCATTGCAGGCCGGTGGAAAAGTTACATCGCTGGCTGAAGATCCATTTGATCGACAGGGTCAGATTGGATTTGTGACAGATAATGTTTATATCGACAGTAGAATAAGTTTATATAGCAAAATAGGCGATGTTTTTGCGATAGCATGTGTTGTCGCGACGGCATTGATATTAATTGTAAATTTCAAAAGAAAATCATTTCAGGAAAAGATAGATTTATAGCAAAGGAAAAATCATGAAAAAATTAAACAGTTTGATGTTAGTATTAGTTTTATTATTTATATGCGGATGTAATACTAAAGTAAAATCCCCAAAAAATGTGATATTGTTTATTTCTGATGGTTGCGGTTTTAACCATGTTCAGGTGGCTGATTATTATCAGTATGGTCAGGAAGGCCAACAGTCTTATGAAAAATTCCCGGTCAAGCTGGCGGCCCAAACATTTCCGTTTGGTGGTAGCTATGATGAAGCAAAAGCCTGGAGTGATTTTGGATATGTTAAAAAATCGCCAACCGATTCCGCTGCGGCAGCGACAGCATTATCTTCAGGTAGCAAAACTCAAAACGGCAAACTGAATATTGGCAACGATGGTAATAAAATGGTTGTACTGACGGATTATTTTGAAAAGTTAAATAAGAGTACCGGCGTAGTTACCAGTGTCATGTTTGCCCATGCGACGCCAGCGGGTTTTGTTGCTCACAATGAAAGCCGTAACAATTATCTAGAGATCTCTAATGAGATGATAAATGAATCACCCTTAGAAGTCATTATGGGTTGTGGCCATCCTTTATATAAAACTAAAGAAACTAAAAAAGATGAAAAAGCAGATTTTAATTATAATACTGTGGAAACCAATGTTTTAACAGATAAACCTGACTATAAATATACCGGTAGTAAAGAAACCTGGGAAAATTTATTAAAAGGTAAAGCCGGCGCTGATGCAGATAATGACGGTAAAGCTGATAGCTGGACATTGATTCAGGATCGCAATAAAATTCAAAAATTAGCAACAGGTGATACTCCTAAACGTTTATTAGCTGTGCCACGCTCTCATTCAACCTTGCAGCAAAGTCGTCTTGGCGATAACAAAGCTGATGCTTTTGCGGTCAGGCTAAATGAGAATATGCCAACGCTGGCAGAGATGACAAATGCGGCATTGAATGTTTTGGATAATGACCCTGATGGATTTTTTGTTATGATTGAAGGCGGTGCTGTTGATTGGGCCGCACATGGCAATCAGTCTGGCAGAGTGATTGAAGAAATGATAGATTTTAATTTAGCTGTTGATGCCGCGGTAAAATGGGTTGAAAAAAACAGTTCATGGGATGAAACTTTGATTATTGTTACCGCTGACCATGAGACTGGCTATCTAACAGGTCTCGATAGCGATAAGAAACCATATTTCAAACCAATCAAAAACAATGGTAAAGGTAAAATGCCCGGTTTTCAGTGGAATAGCGGTGGCCATACCAATTCGCTGGTTCCGGTTTATGCCAAGGGACCAGGCAGTAAAATGCTGAAAAAATCGATTATAGGCAAAGACCCGGAGCGCGGTGAGTATATCGACAATACCGCGATATCTGATACCATTGTTGACTTATTGAAGTAAAGTAATGGGCCAATGAGATCATATGTGCAAAAGTATAACCTAAAGATGAGTTTATTATGCAAAGAAACAATTTTTATTTTTTCGTTTTGTTGTTAGCGATTATTTTAACTACGCTGAATTATATGCTTTATCGTACAACGATAAGTCGAGCCGAAGATTATAGTTCTATAATGCGGGTTTCTGAATTGATAGAGCAAAACTATGTTAGTCCGCTGGACAAAGAGAAAATGGTGACAGATGCGATTAATGGCATTATTACGCAGAATCTCGATAAGTATAGTTGTTTCTTTTCAGCTAAGCAAATAGAGCAGTATGACAAAAATATCAATAATGAATATAAAGGTATAGGCGTTCAGATCAGTGTGATAAATAATGAACTGACGGTAATAATGCCTTTTAAGAATTCGCCAGCGATGGCAGCGGGGGTCCTGCCTGGCGATGTCATTTTGGAAATTGATGGTGAATCTTCTCTGGGGTGGAATACTAGCAAGGCGGCAGAAAAGCTTTCGGGTCCGGGATCGATTGAAGTAGTTATGAAAATTCGCCATCCCGATAATAGTGAAGAAGTGGTAAAAATCCAGCGTGAAAAAATCCATGCCCCAACGATACAAGGTTGGAAAAGTGATGAAAATGACTGGCAATATATGCTTGATGAAAATGAGAAAATAGGTTATATCCAGATAAGTCAGTTTGTCGATGGCACAACTCAGGATTTTCTTAAAGAATATAATAAACTCGCCACCGAAGGTATGAAAGCTTTGATAATGGATTTACGCAGCAATCCTGGTGGGTCTTTAACTGAAGCATGTTCGCTGGTCGATAAGTTTTTACCTGGCGGAACAATTATTACTACTCGTGGTCGTGCTATTGACCAGGCCCATCATGCCAGTGTTGAAGGAACTCTGCCGGATATCCCGCTGGTGATTTTGGCCAACAGCGAATCTGCCAGCGCATCGGAAATTGTCGCAGGCGCTTTGCAGGACCATAAACGCGCTACAGTTGTAGGCCTGCGTACTTATGGCAAAGGCCTGATACAAAGTGTTTATGAATTGCCAGATGCTAATCTGACAACGCTTGCCGGAGTGTTGAAAATTACGACCGCCTATTATTATCTGCCCAATGGCCGTTGTGTGCAGCGTATAGAAGGCAGTGACACCTGGGGTGTAGAGCCTGATGTTGAAGTTGATATTGCCAGCGATAATGTGATTTCTCTAATCGCTTTGCGGGCTAAACTGTTGGGTTTTCCCTTTGAAAAAATGATTAAAGCTTTTGATAATCCTGAACTGAAGGTGATGACAGAAACAGATGATTTTGAAAATATTAAAAAATATGATGACCAGCTCAATGAGGCATTAAAACAATGTCAGATTTTATTAGCAAAAGAACAGCCGGTAAAAACTGCCGCGTGAAAATTATAATAACAAAAATAGAGTAAAAAAATGACATTAATATTAGGAATAGAAAGTAGCTGTGATGAAACGTCGGCGGCTTTGGTAAGAGACGGCAAAGAAGTTATTGCCCTTTCGATAGCTGCTCAGGAACAAATTCATCAGAAATATGGCGGCGTTGTCCCAGAACTTGCCGCACGAGCCCACATCGAAAATATTATCCCAGTCATCAAAGCGGCTATGGATCAGGGCGATGTTACTGTCGATGACATTGACGCAATATCGGTGGCCAACTGTCCGGGGCTGACACCATCGCTTTTGATTGGTGTAACTGCCGCCAAGACGTTGGCCTGGGCCTGGGATAAACCTTTAGTTGCGGTCAATCATGTGCATGGCCATCTTCAATCGGTAATGCTTGATGAAGAAAAAGATTGTTTTCCGGCTATTGCTCTGATCGTTTCTGGTGGCCATACAAGTTTGTATGATTGTAAATCACTATTGGAATTGGAACTTATTGGCAGCACCGTAGATGATGCAGCCGGCGAGGCTTTCGATAAGGTAGCGATGATTTTGAAACTTCCTTATCCTGGTGGCCCTCAAATTGAAAAGCTGGCTCGTGACGGAGACCCGAACGCGATTAAATTCCCCCGTTCGCTTTTGGGTAAAGGGGCATTGAATTTTTCATTTAGTGGCTTGAAAACAGCGGTGCTTTATCATTGTCGCGGTCAGGATATGCTGGGTGCCGATCAGGTCGATAATATGACCGAAAAAGAAAAAGCCGATGTTGCCGCAAGTTTTCAGGCCGCAGTTGTCGATGTTCTGACAACCAAAGCTATCTGGGCGATGGAACAGATGGGATATGAAAATATTTTACTGGGTGGCGGCGTCGCGGCCAACACAGCTTTGCGTGAAGAACTCCAAGCAAAATGCCAACAACGGAACTGGCAGTGTATAATTTCGCCAAGAAAATACTGCACTGACAATGCCGCGATGGTTGCCGGTTTGGGTTTCCATAAATTCAAAGCCGGATTATTTGTTGGCTGGGAGTTGGAAGCCAGTTCGTCATCTAAATGAAAATTGCATACTCACATGGAGTTATATCATGAAAATTTTGCTAAGTCTTTTATTTATTTTCGCAGCGGTAAACATTGCTTTTGCAAGCCAGGAATCTATCACTGTGGGTAATAAAATTGTGACATTTGATATCCCGCAGGCATTTGTCCGTGTAGAAGATCAAAATGTTATCGATTTGTGGGAAAAATCAATCAGTGATTCCGAAAAGTTTTTAGTCGCATTTCAACTTGACCCTACCAAAGTTTATGATTCCAAAAATACAGATGATGAGATTTTACCCACCAAAGAATGCGATATTGCGATTACCTGTCTGCAAGATCTGCAAAATGAAATGAATTTGAGTGATTTTGTAGTTTTTAAGGAACAATATGCCCAGGACCGCAAAGCTAAGTTCTTGAAAAAAGGAACAGCCGACGCTTTTGAAGAACCTGTCTGGCTGGATAAAGTAAACGACCCAAAAGAAAAAAAGTTCGCAACTTTTTTAATGAGTAATTTCAGTAAAGACACCAAAATAATAACTGCTATCAGCATTGTTTTAGCGACCAACCGACCATTAGTTGTTACCGTAATGAAAAGTCAACAGAGCCCTGCCGACACCAAACATGTCAAAGATGTCTCAGCGGAATTGATGGCTAATATCATCAAAGGCGCCCCGTCAGACCTTACCGAAGAACCACTGGTAAAGGACAAACGCACGCCGGGTTTATTGTTGATAGTCGGTATTTTCGTTATTATTATTTTTACCGCAAAAGTTTTGAAAAAGTAGTCAGGGAGAAACCAAAATGGCAAATATTATTACAGATTTACCCAAACTTCCAAAGCGTCCTATCGATAGCTACAAGGGCAATTTTGGTAAAATATTGATAATCGGTGGCTGTCGGAATATGCCCGGCGCTCCGGCTATTTCCGCTAAGGCTGCCTTGCGCAGCGGCGCGGGCCTGGTCAAGATGGCAGTCCCCGAAGGCATACAGATGGCTATTGTCAGCAATGTCCCTTGTGCTACCTCGGAACATTTACAATCAGATTCGGATGGTCGCATTTCCGCTGCTTCTTTGTTGGCACTGGAAGCCATGCTGCCCAATCATGATGTTGTTGTTATAGGCCCGGGCCTGACGACTAGTCATGCCCTGCATAATATTGTCAGCCGTATCGCATTGGGTTTTGCCGGGCCGGTTGTTATGGATGCTGACGCTTTAAATAATCTCTGCGAAAAACCGGAGAGATTAAAATCAAATTGCATCTTTACTCCTCATCCGGGCGAATTCAAGAAATTATGGGAGGCTTATTTTGATGAGCCTATGCCCGAAGCCCGTCGGGAAGCCGCCCAAAAACTTTCACTGCGAACCAATGCTATCGTTGTACTCAAGGGCAATGATACCATCGTAACAGATGGCAATAATATTTACGCCAACACTACCGGAAACCCCGGGATGGCTACTGCCGGCTCTGGCGATGTCTTAGCCGGAATAATTGGGGCACTTGCGGGAAATCAATTTGCGAAATTTAATAATTTCCAATCTGCCATCTTAGGTGTTTATATCCATGGTCTGGCCGGTGATATCGCCGCCGAAAAATTCGGACAAACCGGCATGATCGCCACCGACATAATCGATTCACTACCAGAAGCCTGGCAGATGATGGAAGCCGATTGATAAATAATGTAAAAGGATGTTTTATGGTTAAATTTAAATATTTATATTTGATTCTAATAAGTTTTGTATTTGTAATTACAGGTTGTATTGATTCTCCAGAAACTGTTTCCACCAATGCGGATAATATTTTTGTTGGTTTAATACAAGATTCAAAACCCGCTAGTATTAAGAATCTACAAGGGATTTATGTGTCGTGGCTGGACTATACAGCGCATCTGCGTTTTGAAGCTTCTGATTCTGATATAAATGAAATAATTTCACAAGGCTATCAAATCACTGCCTGGTCAGAGATTTCCACCCATTTTGTAGATTTATCAGATAATTATCAAGACCCTTTCGATCCTGCATGGCAACCAGAAGCTATTGTGGAAAAGGAATGTTATGTTCGCGATGGTCAAACATGTCAACCAACTGAATGCACGATGAGCTATCTTGTAATAGATCGCAAAACCGGCACAGTATATTATTATACATTCAGCATCTAGTTATAAAAAATTATGGCATTTTGTCAATATCAACCGCACAACCTTCCACGCGCGATTTTTCTGCCGCATACGCAATTATATGACTATGCACCGCCTGGCTTATCAGGTGGCGTGGGTCAGGGTTCTCACTGGCCATTATTTCATATAGCGCATGAACAATCCCTTCATCGCCGCCGCCATGGCCGGCGTAGCCTTTGAGATTTTCTTTTTCGGTATTAAACATTTCGATAAAGCCATCATGGCTGGTAACGATGATGTCATTATTCAAATGAGTTTTATAGAAATGGCCGCCACGTAAAATCCCTTTGGTGCCATAGATTTCGATATGTCGCTGATTTTCAAAAGCGGTCATGGTGAAAGTCGCCGTTACATCATCTGCAAATTCCATAGCAATAACTTGATGGTCAACAGCTGTATTATCGCATTTGAAAATGCAACGTCCCCAGGGAGAGGTTTTCAGCCATTCATAAATTTCGTCATTGGTCGCCTCTTTGGCCCGGTCAAACACCATTGCCAACCACCGGCGATGTTCGGTTGCGTATAGTTTGGCATTATACAGGCAATCGTTTTCATGCGGACAGCCATCAGTGCAGCGCTCCGGCGAACCAGCTGGGGCATTTTCCGCCTTAAAATATTTCAGCGAACCATAACTGGCCAGCTTCAAACATTTTTCCCCGATCAGCCAGGGCAATATATCGGTATCATGACAGCATTTTTGCACGATCATCGGTGTGCTGTTTTCAGTTACCGACCAGTGTCCCCGGACAAATGAATGCCCCTGATGCCAGGGGACAACACCTTCGTTGGCATTAACACTGACAATATCGCCCAGTTGTCCGCTATCGATAATTTCCTTAACCTTGCGATAAAAAGGAGTATAACGCAGCACAAAACATACCATGACCTTCCGTCTCAGCTTATTAGCCAGAGTTTCCAGTTCGATAATCGATTCAAGATCGTCGGCTATAGGCTTTTCCAAAAGAATATCATAGCCCAGTTCTAAAGCTTTTTTGCAGGGCTCATAATGATAATTGTCAGGTGTGCTTATAATAAGGATATCAGCTAATTTCTCCTGGGCCAACAATGCATCAGCCGAATCGAATCCCTGAAAATCACTATGCCCAGAAATTGCGCACATCTTTTCCACACGAGCCGCTACCGGATCTGCCCCGGCGACAATCTGGAATTGTTGATTGGGTAATTCGCTGGCGATTTGAGAGTAAGTTTGCCCCCTGGCACCGCAGCCTACAACTGCAATGGTCAATGTCTTCATGTTTTGAACCTGTAATTTATTTTATATATTTTATTTAACCACGAAACTTATATTATTTTGCAAGGGGTATTTAATTATAACAGTAATTAGCCTAAATTTTTACATTTTTATCGTCAATTTTATGTTTTTACGATTAAATATGGCAAAAATTGGAGGAAAGATTAACAAAAGTGGCGTTTATACTTTTTTGTGCATAAACTATAATGACTATCTAGATAGATATGATGAGGTTTCCCCAGCCTGAATTCAAAACGCTCATGGTACGAAAGGTTACTTATGTACAGAATACAGATGATTTTTACTTTGATTTTGATGGCTAGTTGTGTTGGCTGTAGCTCTGCTGATTCCAATACTATCTCTCTTGACGGCAAATGGGATGTGAAACTTGATAGCCAGGACATTGGCCAAAATCAAAAATGGTTCAATCAGAATTTTACCGATAAAATCAATTTGCCCGGTACCTTAGATGATGGTGGCTATGGCACCAAATCCACCACCGCTGACATCGGCGTTCTTACCCGCCGCCATAAATATTATGGCTCCGCCTGGTATAACAAAACTATAGACATCCCAGCCGATTGGCAGGGCAAAGAAATCCAATTATATCTCGAACGTGTTCTCTGGCAGAGCACCGTTTGGGTCGATGGCAAAGAAATTGGCCAAGATGATTCTCTCTGCACACCGCATATTTATTCGCTGGGCAGTCTAACCCCTGGCCAACATCTTTTATCGATTCGCATAGATAATCGCCCGATTCATCCGATTGGCCTGATGGGTCATAGTTATACTAACCAAACCCAGACGATTTGGAACGGTGTTATTGGTCAGGTGAAATTAACCGCTAATGCTCCGGTTGCCCTTGGCATGGTTCGCGCCTTTGGTGATGCCGATGCCAAAAAAGTCGATATCGAAGTCGAGCTGAAAAATACCACAGGCAAAGCTGGCAAAGGTATTTTAAGTTATGAATTAACCGAGCGTAAAACTGGAAAAGCTTTTGCCACCAGCCACAAAGAAATCCAAATCACCTCAGGCAAAACCACAGTCACTCTTGACCTTCCTGCTAAACCAAAACTTTGGGACGAATTTGAAGCTAACCTTTATGACTTAAAAGTTTCAGTCCAATCCGGTCCCAATCAAAATGAAAAAATCATCCCCGTTGGTTTTCGCAAGCTCGCTCGCGATGGCCAACATATAACAATTAATAATACCAAAACTTTTTTCCGCGGCAATCTCGACTGCGTCCATTTCCCATTGACCGGCTATCCATCAACTGATGTAAATGAATGGAAAAGAATTTTACAAATTTATAAAGATTATGGCCTCAATCACATTCGCTTCCATAGCTGGACCGCACCAAAAGCAGCATTTGAAGCTGCCGACGAACTTGGTATTTATATCCAGACCGAAGTGCTCTGGACCTGGCGCGAACTTGGCAAAGATAAACCCGGCCCCATGGATATCATGGCCCAAGGTTCTTTCCCCAAAGAATTGCTCGATCATCCCGGTACCATCGATGATTATGTCCAAAGAGAAATGCGACGCGTGATTGATGCTTTTGGTAATCACCCTTCATTTATTTTCTTCTGTATCGGCAATGAATTTAATCGAGTCGATATCGACATCACCGGCAAATGGATGCAGCGCGAAAAACAGCATGACCCTCGTCACCTTTATGCAGTCAGCACCGCCCGAAAAATTTCTGAATATTGTGAATTCAGCGCAACTCATGCAATCCCCAATATTGGCTGGTGCCGCGACCGAGTCAGTCCCTTTAATGACTGGGACTATGAAGATAAATACAGCATTGCTCCGGTCCCCATAATTGCCCATGAAGTAGGCCAATGGCCTGTATATCCCGTTTGGAGCGAAATTGATAAATATACCGGAACCCTCTGGCCCGGCAATCTGGAAAACTTCAAAGCCATGGCTGTTAAAAGCGGCATCGTCAATCAAGACCAAGACCTCCGCGCCGCTTCTGGTGCCCAGGGCATGGATCGCTACAAAGAGCAAATCGAAAGTCATTTCCGCACACCATCATGTAGCGGCTTCCAATTATTGAGCATCCAGGATTTTTCCGGACAGGGCGAAGCGCTCGTTGGTTGGCTTGATGCCTTCTATGACAGCAAAGGCATCGTCACCCCGGAAAGATTCCGTCGCTGGTGTGATAAAACAGTTATGCTTTCGCGTATGAAAAAATATGTTTATAGCAATGATGAAAAAATAAGCGTTGAATTTGAAGTTGCTAATTATGACAGAAATGAAATAAAAAATGCACAACCCCTTTGGCAATTAGAAGATACCAATGGCAAAATTTTACAAAGCGGTAAGCTACCAATCGCAAATATCGCAACCGGTGGCATAACCAAACTTGGTAAAATTGAAATAGATATTTCCAAAATCCCAACTCCTATAGCCATGCGACTAACCGCTGGTCTGGAAGGAACCAAAATTTTCAATGACTGGGATATCTGGTCATTTGCAAAAGAACCTAAAGTTAATCCAGCCAATGATATTGTTATCTGTCAATATCCCAAAGAAGCATTAACCGCTTTAAACCAGGGCAAAAAAGTTTTGCTTTGCGCTTATAAACTTGGCGACAAGCGCAATCAAAACATAGCTTCTTATACGCCGCTTTACTGGTCTTCAATCTTTTTCAAAAATAAAGAAACCCTTGGCGCTATGGTAAATAAAAATCATAAAGCTCTGGCAGATTTCCCCACTGAAAATTATCTCGATTGGCAATGGCTTGACCTTTGTAATAATGCTAAAGGTTTCCAGCTCAATAGCCTTCCAGAAAGCTATCGACCAATCGTCCAGCCTGTTACAGACTTCCATTATAATCTCAAGCTCGGTACGATTTTTGAATTTAACGTTGGCAGTGGCAAACTTCTAGTCTGTGGCTATGACATCATAAACAATTTACAAAATCGCCCACCCGCCGCACAGCTCCGTTACAGTTTATTAAATTATATGCAGAGCGATGCTTTTACCCCCAATGTAAATGTTACCAAAAATTATATTACTGATATGTTCCCGATAGTTGAAAAAGTTACAGTTGCTGTCCCCAAAGAATTTGAAAAATCGGTACTCTATGTCAACGCCGGCGGCAAGCACCCCTCCAATGGCAATGTCCCATGGCAACTTAGTGTCGATGACATTAAAATCCAGGAAAAAGGTTTTAACTATAAAGTTACATGTCAGGGAGTTTGGAAAGATAATGTCGCTACTGCCTGGCATAACTCTACGCCATTGCAAGTTGATATTGATGTACCCATCGCTAATCTTTATGACCTTTATGTTCATTTCTGGGACTGGAATGACAATGGCCGCTCCGGCAGCATTGAATTTGAAGATCGCAAATATATTTTGGGACCACATGCAGGCAAGGGCCAGTGGGTCAAGCTTGAAGTTCTGCGTGAAGATTGCCTCGATGGCAAAATATCATTAAAAGCACTTGGTGCCTCCGGGCCTAACCTGATGATTTCATCAATCGCCCTGATACCCAGAAACTAAATCTCGCATGATATGGTATGCCTAAATTGCCCAAAAATAGCCCGGACCTACCACAAAATTGGTTAAATTTCTGATTTTTTGAGTCCAATTTCCCTCTTATAATGTGAAATAGCATATAGTCTAATGGTGTTATAGCCGTTTTGCTTAAAATCCGTATCAATTGAGGGCTTATTTTGGTTCATATTCCGGGCGAAAATCAGAAAGCTGAGTCGTTTTTCAGCTTATTTATGCAGAATCAGCGTAAAATCTACGCCTATATTCTCATGCTGGTCCATAATCGCACCGATGCCGATGACATTATGCAGGAAACGGCGGCAATATTGTGGAGCAAATTTGATCAGTTTCGCCCTGATGCCACCTTTTCGACCTGGGCCATTGGTATCGCCCGTAACAAAATTATGCATTTTCGCCAAGAATACCGTAGATCCCGAATCCAGTTCACTGAAGAGATTTTCGACCAGATTACCACAAAAGCCAGTCTTTTCCAGGATGAAAAGGAAGATTATCTTGATGCTATTGACATTTGCGTAGCTAAACTGAGCGATGATGACCAGCAAATTGTTAAATTGCGTTATAATCAAGGTATTACCATCAAATCAATTGCAGGCCACATGGGTAGGTCCAGTCAGGGCATATACAAAACCATGGCTAGAATTCACAGTGTTTTACAGGAATGTCTACAGCGTTCAATTACTTCTGTCGGGGGGAATAAATGAATCCGTTGGATAAACATAAACTCAATGAGCTTTTGCTCTTATTAATAGATGGTCAGCTCACCGATGAACAATTTGTCGAGCTGGAAAAACATTTTACTGATCGGCCTGAAACGCTGGATTATTATTATGAGTTTATTCGGGTTCAGATGGCTTTGCAGAATGATGACATGGTGCCAATAGCCATGCCTTCGCCAAGTTCTATTGTGCTTGACCAGCAAAGTAAAATCTTACCGGAAATTATCGAAGCTGACTATGAAGCCATAGAAAAACAAAATCTTGCCGAAATTGAACCAAAGCAAACAAAATCTGGCAGTACCTATCATAGGGCAGTCCCTTCTTATACTTCTTTATTTAAAGCTGTCGGTTCTATCGCAGCGATGGTTTTTGTTGCTTTGATGCTTTCAAGCCTGCAGAATTATTATGCTCGCCAGAAGCATCATATAAATACAAATCAACTCCAGCCAGTTGCCACGGTAACCGAACTGATGGATACTCAATGGGCATCGGACCGCCAGGTTGCTATCGGCAATATAATCTATCCTGACTCAATGGAATTAAAGCAGGGTTATATTGGTATAGAGCTTAAAAATGGCGCGAAGGTTACTATTGAAGCCCCTGCAAAATTCAGCATTGACGATAGCGAAACCATGACCTTGCTTTATGGAAAGGTTTATGCCTGTGTTCCAAAAAAAGCCATTGGCTTTACTATTGATACTAATTATTCGCGAGTAATTGACCTGGGTACAGAATTTGGCCTGGAAGTTATGGGAAATGGTGATCAGAATTTGCATATATATAAAGGTAAGGCTTCTTTGATGGCCGGGAAGTCGTTGGCAAATAAAACCAGTAATATTATTGAAGCTGGCCAGAGCAGGAAATATGATGCCACAACCGATAGAGTTTCTGACATTGCATTTGAAAAAAATAAATTCGTTCGTCATATATCATCTGCTTATAAAATTGTCTGGCGTGGCCAGGGTCTTAGCTTAGCTGACATGGTTGGTGGAGGCGATGGGATGACGGGTGGAAAATCCAAAGCTGGAATACTAGCTGGTAATGGTCAGATTTGCCTAGATGTTTATAAAGCCATAGGGCAGATAAGATCCGAAGATTTATGCGGAAACCAATACAACTCTGTTGATATGAAATATGTTGATGGTGTTTTTGTCCCCCAAGGTCAAATAGAGAAATTACAAGTTTCATCACTTGGCCATACCTTCAATCAGGCCATTGAAGCCAATGGAACTTATATTTGCAAAGGTATTATAAATCTTTGTGGTACAGGTTCCAATCTTGAAGGTGGCTGGGTGCTTAATGGCATCGAATATGGCATTGAAGGCAACCCCGCTATTATTATGCATCGTAATAAAGGTATAACATTTGACCTTGATGAAATTCGTCAGGATTATCCAGATAGAAAAATTGTTGGCTTTACCAGCGTCTGTGGCTTGTCAGAAATAATTCAGAATTTTCCCAAGGACGCAATCTCGGCCAACTTCTATGTTCTGGTTGATGGCCAGGTCAGGTTTGAATATAACCATGCCATTGCTACTACTGGTGGCATTCCTATTGAAATCGAATTAAATCCAGATGACCGTTTTATTACACTTATTACTGCCTATGATTCTATAGGCATGAGAAATTTGTCGCTGTTTGGCAATCCAACTTTGCAGCTGGATTAGTCTGATAGCATTATTGTATTTTGGAAATTTAATATTTTTACTTTAACGGAGGAATTACAATGAAAAAAATTCTATTGTCCACACTATTGTTGATTGGGTTTGCCACTATGGTTAGTGCCGCCCAAATCGCTGCCGAACCATTTGACGGCACCGCAGGTGACGATGTCGTTACCAGCACAGGGGGTACTGGCTGGGCTGGACCCTGGAACACCAGTGAAGGTGTTGCCGGTTCTTTCACCTTCGTCAGTCCAGGCATGACTTTTGGCGACCTGCCTACCACTGGACTTAAAACCGTCTTTGACCCTGGTAGTGCCACAACCAGGATCAATCGCACTATGGCCACAACAGTCACGGTTGATGCTGCTAATACTGAAGCCTGGGCTTGTGCTCTTATCGAAATAGGTTCTGGTGCTGGTGATGTCAATGCTGGTCGTGCCATTGGCGTTGAATTAACTAATGCTGGCACTGCTGTTGTTGGTTTTGGTAAAAAAATCAATAGCAGCTTTGGTCTTGGTACCAGTATGAATGATAACTGGGTTAATTCCACTGTGCCGGCCAACTCTGTTGGAATTAGATTCCTGGTTGTCAAACTTGCTTTCGATGGTACTGACACTATCGCGACTCTATATGTCACAACTGATGGTGACACTATCGATATCGCCGACCCAACTACATTTACCGCTACCCAGACAATCACTATTGCTGGTGCTCTTACTTTCGATGGTGTTAATGCCTATGCATATCATGGTGGCACAACTTCCAATGGTATTGATGAAATTCATATCGCCGACAGCTATGAAACCCTGTTCAGTACCGATACAGCTCACAGCCCGACTCCAAAAAGTGGCGCAACTCTTGTTCCAGTCGACCAGGTGCTGGAATGGATGGCACCAGATGCGATTACAGCTGAAAAATATGATGTATACTTTGGCACTGACCCCAATGCAGCAACCATGCCAAAAGTTCAAACCGGCACCACTGCACTGACATACACACCAGCTCTTGCCCTTGGAGTTACATACCATTGGCGTGTCGATGCCTATGAGGCTGGCAATGCCACGCCTTATCAGGGCAAAGTTTGGTCCTTTACAGTTGTGCCACAAGTGGTTTTGATTGATACCGATCCTATTTCCCAAACAGTAGCGGCAGGTGAAACTGTAACATTATCATCTATAGCACTTAATGCTGAAACATATAAATGGACTAAAGATGGCGCAGATATTACAGCCGCAAATGTGACTGGTATAAATACTGACACATTAACCATTACTAATACCCAGTTGGCTGATGAAGGTTTCTATGCCTGTGTCGCTTCTAATACTGTTCCAAGTCAGGCAACAACCGCTTCGGCTCAGATTATGACCAAGCGTTTGGTTGGGCACTGGACTTTTGATAATGTACTTACTGACGCAATTACTGGGGTTGACGCAGAGATTGTTGACCCTAATAGCGAAAATGAGATCGCCCCAACTGTTGAATTTGATACTACTGACGCTATTGTAGGCAGCGGTTGTCTGTTGCTGGATAATGCAGTTGAAGCCGAAGGTGGCTGGCTACAAATCCCTGGCACTGAAGAAATTTATAATTTCTATCCACAGGGACTGACTGTTTCTACCTGGTCAAAGACTCCGGCTGATCAAAGTGGAGAATATAAGAATATTGTTGAGAAAAATAGTGGTGATGTCGCTTCGCGTATGTTCCAGAGAGTCGCCGGTACCCAGGGTTTATTCAGAATGGGCCCAGCGGTTGCATGGACTAATGCTTCAATCAGTGATGGTAATTGGCATCTGATGACTACTACCTATGATCCTGAAACTGGTATTGCTCAGGTTTATCAAAATGGGGTTGCCAAAGGTTTTTCTGTAATGGAGCCAACCGCCGCTGGTAATACCGCTCCATTGGTCATTGGTGGTTCATTTAGTGAAACAGGCATGGGATGGATAGGTTCTATTGATGATGTTAAAATTTATAACTATCCATTAAGTCCTGTTGAAGTGGCATATTCCTATACCGATGTTACCGGCACAACTATTTGTGTTGATAATGAAGGTCTGGTCTATGACTTTAATAATGACTGTGTTGTCAACCTGGAAGATTTTGCTACATTCGCCGCTACCTGGCTGAATTGTCGCATTGTCCCAGATTGTATTGATCGCCCTTAACTCTAAGTTCGCTTAGATACAATATCAAGTCCGGCCCGGTCAAACGGGCCGGACTTATTCTATACTCATAATAAATGAGTTTGTCCACTCTGTTTGCCTATAAGTTTATATACTACAAGGTTTTAGTGTTGGCTCTGCCAGATAAAATCATACCCTTTGGGTATGTCCCTCCCTCTTTTTTGCAAAGGAAGAGAAAATGTCCGCTACTAAATTTCATACATATTTCGTAATTATATTTATTATACCGTTTTTATCCTTATCTGCTTATGGCCAACAATTTAACGCTTCTCAGGGATATTCCGATTTATTAGGCGGTGCTTATCTTAGTAACTCTGCCGTGCAATTTTCTGACACTAACAGCCGCTGGTTCTGGCATCTGGATTTCGACCAGCCTGGCACCTATTACGTCTCCGCTTTGATTCAAACAACTTCCAGTCAGACCAACTCAACTCTCCGTATAGGAAATTATGAACCAACCTTTGGCGAACTGGATTTCTGCTCAACCATTTTGGCGGAAAACACTACAGCCCAATGGGTCGACCTTGGCCCAATTAGTATTCCTGAATCTGGTTTGCACTACATTTTCGCTCGTGCTGCCGAAATTAAAAACTCAACTGCCGGCGATATCCAATCTATCAAATTCCAAGGCCCTGGCTATGTATCTAATTCGGTTTCCTGGCAGGGCCGCGCTGCCGCTGCTTTCTATGGTGTAAGTGAATTAACTATTAATCGCAAAGCCAAATATGTTGAAATGGTTCCCCGCCCCTGGCCTATCGAAGCTATTGGCGGAACCCATACCGTAGCTATTATCAGCGGTTCTTATTCTCATAATAATGACAATATTGCTTACTCACTCTGGAATTCCAATGATACCTTGCCGCAGCCACTGGTTTCTAATGGCGGCACCAGAGTTTTTACCCACGAAGGAACAGGCTCGACTATTGAGCTGGACGATTTCTATCTTGATCCGACACGCCGAAGGAAAATAATTATCTTTCGCACACCCGATGGCTCTGGCAATACCATTACCAGTGTCTGTGGCGGCGAAGTCGGGCAACGCTGGCATCTGGTGGGACGTATAAAAGAATTCGCTGCGGTATATCTCAGCGGTGGCTATGGCTTCATAGAAAATTTTAGCAAATTTAATGCCCATTATTATCAACGATCCTGCGCATGGGGCAATAGCTTCAGCTTTGGTACCCACAACAACTCCCAGACATGGCTTGAAAATGTTGCCGTGACTGCTGACTTCAAAAATCCTGCAGATAACCCCGACCCCTTAACAACCGGAGTTTTTCGCTGGGGTAAAAGTTTTCTTAATAAAGATATGGTCGAAATTATCATTGGCGGTCAACTCGAAGATATCAATGGTGGTTCAGCTATAAACTATGACCTTCCCACAGATCGACCACTGCCCCAGATGCCAACGCTGAATTTACTTTGTTCATTAAATGAACCGGATCAAAGCTATCAACTTGCCGATGCAGCTAAAAATTTAAATTATTCTTTTGATCTTACCAATATTATTAACGATCCATATTCAAATTATAATTTCCAATTCCAGAAAGTCTCTGGTCCCGTCTGGCTCAATGTCGCAACCAATGGTCAACTTTCTGGTATTCCCACCGGCGATACTGTTGGCCAGAATATTTTTACTGTTAGAGCTTACTCTGACCAACTGGGTATAGATGGGTTATTTACCATCGCTATTTATTCCAAAGACACCACCAACAATTCACCAGCTTTTATAAATATTCCAATTGAAATTAAAACCGCACCAACACTGGATGACCCTGTCTTAGCGAAAATTAATTTCCATGATCCTGATATTGCTAACACACATACGTTGGCTATTATTGCCGGGAATTCCCAAAACTTTTTCACGATTGACCAAATCAATAAATCCATAATAAAAAACCAAATGCCAACAGCAGGAAACTATCCTTTGACAATTTCTTTAACAGATAATATTGCGACAGTAACCGCTGATATCAATATCGAAGTTGTAAACAACAATATTCAGACCGGAGCTACCAAAGATATCTGGTACATTCTGGAAGGTGATACATTAACGGAACTGTTGACCAGTCCGCGTTATCCTGATAATCCAAGCATCACCGGAGCCGTCGCTGACTTAACCGAAGACTACATGGGCAAATCAACAGGCTATCGTATTCGTGGCTATCTCTATCCGCCAACTACTGGCACCTATACTTTCTGGGCCATCGGCGATAAAGAATGCGAGTTATACCTTAGCACTGACCAATCAAAAACCAATTTAGTCAAACGTGCCGACGATGCACCTTTGCTTTCTTCCAGTGTCACACTAAACGCTTCTCAACGTTATTATTTTGAGGCTCTGGCAAAAGCGGGAAATTCCAGCGCAGGTGATTTCAATGTCCAATGGCAAGGGCCTGGATTCTCCCAGCAAATAATTAAAGCTCAATATCTAAGCCCCATCGAATTCGTTCAGCCAGACTTTGGCACTGACTTAATCATTTTACGCGATGAACTCATTGGAGAAAATTATCAGGAAAACCTGCGACCCAAACTCAAATCTCTCGATATGTGGGATGTTTTGCATTATACCAAAATTTCCGGCCCCGCATGGCTTATCATCAATACCGATGGCTCGATAAGTGGCCAGGCCACCGCCAGCGATGTTGGTATGAACACTTTTACCGTGCGTGCCTTTGCTCCCGGTGGTCTTTATGATCAAACTACTTTACAAATTAATGTCAAGGCCAATACCGCTCCAGTATTCAATTATAATTCCAATAATATTCCCGAAATTGATATGGGCGAGCTTTTCACAGGAACATTAGCACCGCTGGCAAACGATGTAGATATTGAACCGCGATTGGGCTTTGGCGATCAGCTGACATTTTCTAAGGAATCAGGACCCGATTGGCTTTCTGTCAATCCCGATGGCCAATATTATGGCAAGCCGCTTGACAGCGATGTTGGCTTGAATACCTTCGTTTTCAAAGTTACCGACATAGGTGGACTTTCTAAAACCATAATAGTAAATATAAAAGTTAATCTTATTAATCGACCACCGGTTGCTTTGAATAATCCAATTAAATTTGATGCTTATCCTGATGTATTATTTAATGCCCATCTACGCAAAGATATTATTGACCCTGATGAACTGAATAACTTAACTTTCACTAAAGTTTCCGGCCCCGCCTGGCTTACTGTTAACGACAATGGCTTTATCACCGGCACACCGCCAGAGCCTATCGACCGCACTGATAATTTTATCATCAGAATAACTGATAACAAAAATGAATCAATTGATGTTGATCTGGATATAAATCTGCCAATACCGGGGCCAGATACCTATGATGATTTTACCGGAACCGCAGGCGATAGCCTCAGCGAAAATAATTCTGGTTTTGGCTGGGCTGACTTCTGGTCTGGCGATGCCAACTGGATTATTACTTCACCGGGTTTACAATTCCCTGACCTTATCACTGATGGCCTGAAAGTTTCCATGGGTTCACAAGGCTCAACTATCCAGCGCACTCTGGCCGATACCATAAATGTCAGCTCCGGGCAATCATCTGAAATATGGATAGCGGTCTTGATGGATATTAAAGCCACCGATGGCATCAAGCCGGGCCATAGCATTCAGTTGGCACTTTATAATGGCACCAGTAAAATTGGCTACCTTGGCAAAGGCGTTAACAAAACCATAGGTTTTGAGTTTAATAATACTTTTATCCCGCTTAGCGGATCACTTGGTACAGGTGATAGCTGTGCTGGTAACTGGTTGATGCTGCTTAAATTTACCGCTCAGTCTGACAGCACGCAAATCGATATGTATGCAACTCGTGACGATGATGTTTTTGACATCACTGACCCTATGACATTTGATCACACCGCTACAACCACTATAGACCAAACCATAACCTTTAATGGTCTGGGTTTATATCGCTGGAACAATGAAGATTCATTTGTCGATGAAATTAAAATCGCTAAATCCTATAATTTAATTATTGGCCAACCTAACCCTGATTTATCTGCCCCGCAGCCAGCACCACTTACCTGGGTTCAAAGCCCAGCACCTGTATCTAATAATTCTGTTTCGATGACGGTGTCAGCTGCAAATGACACTGCTGGAGTACAATATTATTTCGCCTGTCTGCAGGATTCCAATTGCGATAGCGAATGGCAAAATTCATCCACATATATTGCCAAAAATCTTTTAATTGATCAGCAATATGATTTTATTGCCGCAGTTCGCGATAAAAGTACTTACAACAATCAGACCCTGCCTTCAGCCTTAGCTTCAACTATAATAAAATTATATAATGGCTCCGATGGCCTGAGCGATTTTAGACTCTTGTCAAATAATTGGCTATCCACCGCCTGTGGCTATTGTGACGGAGTCGACCTTAACGGCGATGGCAATGTAAATCTTGAAGATCTCAAAATATTAACCGAAAATTGGCTTGCTAATTAATTTCCAATAGGGCACAATAATAACTGCAATATAATGTGACATTCGCGTAACTGGACATTATTTATAAATCCCGCAACTGTTCACTTTTAACTTTTAGTTTTTAACTTTCAATATACTTCACATAAACAGGAGATAGATATGACAAATTATGATCGACGTAATTTTCTTAAACTCACCGGCGCTTCTATGCTATCAGTAATGGCTGGCTGTAGCTCAACAAAAGTAGCTTCCACCAAAAAACGACTTCCCAATATCGTTTTTGTCCTGGCCGATGACCTCGGCTGGGCCGAACTGGGCTGTTATGGCCAAAAGAAAATTAAAACACCCAATATCGATAAACTCCGCACCCAGGGGATGAAGTTCACCCAGCATTATTCCGGCAATCCTGTTTGTGCTCCTTCTCGCTGTTCATTAATGACTGGTTTACATACTGGCCATGCCCAAATCCGTGGCAATCGCCAGGTTGGCGGAGCTGAAGGCTGGAAAATCGGCGCAACTACTGGTGGCCAATGGCCTATCACCGCAGATACTGTCACAATCCCTAAACTACTCAAACAAAAAGGCTATGCTACCGGTGCTTTTGGTAAATGGGGTCTGGGTATAGTCGGCTCTGAAGGTGACCCGCAAAAGCAGGGCTTTGACCATTTCTTTGGCTATATCTGTCAGCGACAGGCTCACACTTATTATAATACCCACCTTTGGGACGATGGCAAGGTATATCAAATTCCTGAAAATGCCAATGGCCAGGAAAAAGTTTTCACTCATGACCTGATAGCCAACAAATCTCTGGACTTTGTAAAAAAATATAAAGATCAGCCTTTCTTCTGCTATGTGCCATTTACCATTCCGCATGTATCGGTGCAGTGTCCGGAAGATTCAACCAAAGAATATCTGGGCAAATTCCCCGAAAAACCTTTCCCCGGCGATTCGCTTTATGTTCCTTCTGAAACTCCTCATGCTACTTATGCGGCAATGATTACCCGCATGGATGGCGATGTTGGACGATTGATGAAACTAATCAAAGACCTTGACCTGGAAAACGATACCATTTTCATCTTCACTTCTGATAATGGCTCTGCCAATAATGGCGGGGCGGACCTGGCCTTTTTCGAAGGTGTCGGCCCGCTGAATGCCTTCAAAGGCAGTGTCTACGAAGGTGGTATCCGCATACCGCTTATTGTCCGCTGGCCTGGCAAGGTAAAAGCCAACTCTACATCTGATCATGTTTCAGCTTTCTGGGATTTTCTGCCAACCTTTACCGATGTTACAGGCGTAAAAACTCCAACTGATATTGATGGTATTTCCATGTTGCCGACTCTTACCGGCAAAGGCAAACAAAAACAGCATGACCATCTCTATTGGGAACTGGGCCGTCAACAGGGCATCAGGCAAGGCGACCTCAAAGCCATCCGCATCGATCAGGGCAAAATCAAAATCTACAATCTGAAAAATGATTTAGGTGAACAAAATGATATTGCCGATGCCAACCCTGATCTGGTCGCTAAGTTTGAAAAACTCTTCGTTACCGCCCGTACCGATAGCGAAATTTTCAAACAACCCAAACCCAAAGCTCAATAAGTTGATATCGTGTTTTTACATGAACTGAAAAATTATAAACCCCTTGGTCTGCCAAGGGGTTTTTTTCTGCTTATTCCATCCAGTGCTGTTCAAATAATATCAGGTCAGAAATGCCGATGCTGCCATCGTGGTCGAGGTCTTCGATCATTTGTGCTTCGGTCTTGAGCCATTGGCCTGCTATGATGGCAAAATCCTGCAATGTCACCTGCCCATCAAAATTTATATCTGCCGGATTGCCATTTATCTTTTTAATTGTCAGCCTGGGCACCGCGCAGGCATCGGAACTTTTAATATAGACATTGTGCAATTCGATGGCCAGCACATTATTGCCCGGTAGCAACAGGGCCGAACTCAATGCAATGGGATATATTTCTTCGGCGGCTTCTTCATCATGGCTGTCTATGGATGGCTCATCAAAGGCAAATGCCTCTCCCGGGGCGCCCATTGAATTGCTGCGGGCCACTTCAATGCCATTTATATATGCGATAAAGCCATCATCATAATACATCCCCAGTTCCATAGCCTCTATCAGGTTCAAATCCTCAAGAGAAAATTCCCTTCGCATATAAACCGTTAAATAATTATCATACATATCATCAAGCAATGTTGTATAGCTGACATCATTGCTATAGCCGATCCCGGCAAGCCCGCAAAGCCACTGGCTATCTTCACAATCTGCATCAATCCAATCTGATGGCGGTGGCTGGTTACCCTTAAAGTAATTCCAGCTATCATCGCTGTTAATGATATTGGTTTCGATCATTTCGGTTACATTAATCGCGGCATTAATCTGGCAGCTCCCGGCAACCCCGGCATCAACGGTGATTGTACCGCTATAGTTGCCAACGGCCAAACTCTCCCGGTCAACCTGTACCGTTATGGTTTCGGCTTGATTGGTTACTGTTCCATTATCACTTGTTAATTTCAGCCAGGATGCCGATGTGGTTACATTATAAATCATCGCCCCGGCCCCACCATTAGTCAATTCAACAGTAGCGGATTTCTTAAAAGGACCAAAATTCAGTTCAGTTGCCGAAACCATTAATGCCGGATCACCAATACTGATAATCTGTTTAGCGGTTCCACGTTGCGGCGGATTGCCATTATCGGTGATTGTCAAAGTAACCGTATAGGTCTTGGATTCCGGGAAGGTATGACTGATTATTGGTACACTTGAAGTGGCAATACTGCCATCGCCAAAGTCCCAGCTATACAATATGATTTCGCCATCGGAGTCATTTGCTTCACTGGCATCGAAATCAAAAGTCCAGGTATCTTGCGAATCGGGCTCTGCCGAAAAGGCGGCGATGGGCGGATAATTGTCACCGGCTAAAAATTCATAAGCACCCATATCCGGTTTGGCACCCAGATAGTCTAATGATATACCCTGGCCCTCATTCCAACTGAGACTCTGGCTGAGCTCCAGAATATTATTCTCATAATCAATATTGATAATTCTTGCGGTATTGTCTTGACCTTCCAGACGAATAAGGTCGCCAACTTGTCCAGGGATATTAAATCCATCATAAAAATAACCCACATCGGCAACCGGCAAATAATTTCCACTCCCCGCTTGTCGGGCTATTGTCAAAAAATCCCCCGTATCAATCATCGGGCTATCGGCCAGCAACTGAAAATCCTTCCCATCGGCATTCATAAAAGAAGGGTTGGCTGTCATATTATCCCAAAATAAATCCGGGTAGGTCGCTTGCAGGGTCTCAATGCTTTGCTGGGGCGAAACCAGCGGACTACGTGAGCCCAGCGATATTAAATATTCTGTCTCAGTTGCATCGGCAAAAAATCCATTGTTCTGACAAATAAAACCATCCAGCCGCCCGCACAATAGTTGTACCGGCTTTTGATCCAGTTCACCGGTGTACCAGGACCAGCGGGTATCGTTGGCCACAAATTTAGACATTGCCAGAATATTATTTTTTATCACATTATCTGCAAAGGCATAAGTCGTTGATGGCGATATACTGATCCCGGCAAAATCGGTTCCGTAAAACACATTATTGTAAACCCGGTTGCCGGTATTATACATCGCTTCCTGACCATATAATGTCATCGACAAACCCGGCCCGATAGTGTCATAGAAAACATTGTTGCGAATTATTCCTTTTTGCCCGGCATATTGAATCCCTGAATAAGGTGAGCTATTGCCGCTGGAAGGAGTAAAGGCAAAAGTGTTATTTTCGATGAGATTATACTTGGTGCAGTCATATTCAAAAAATTCATGATCAAAACCAACATCATGGCAGTCATAAACTTCACCGATCTTTTGCCATTGGTTATGAAAGTAGTTATTTCTCAATACGTTAAAATTTCCACCTTTGATAGTCCAGAGCGTGTGGCTGGCCTTTAAAAATGTATTATTCTCGATCAGGTTCCTATCGGATTTTATCAGGGTAAGATTATCCTGAGTGCTGTCTTCAATTATATTATCTTTTACAGTGTTAAATGTTGACTCCTGAAAAAACAAACCAGTTTTGGAACTACCACCGGTATCCAGTGCTTTTTCAAAATGATTATTTCTGATTATATTGTGATGGGAATTAATCGCCTGCATCCATCGCCTGACATTATTAATATCCAGCCCTTCGATAATCAGATAGCTACGGTCAGATATATTGATTGCTGGCGATAAAGTCGCTCCGGTAATTACCGCCTTTTCATTTGGGAAATTTTTAATCGTTATATATAGGCCTTCTCTTCCGGACTGCCCGGGTCGTAATTGCTCAGTATAGACACCTTCCCGAATGAAAACCGTTTGCCCCGGCAATGCAACAGCCATAGCGCCACCAATTGTATTATAAGCCTTTTCGATGCCTCCCAGAGAATTGCGGGTATCGACATCATAAGTATCACAAGAGGCCAGTCCAATAAGCGGGTCAACATAGATATTGGTATTGCCACTTTGGCCAAATGCTCTGCCAGGTGCAATTAAAGTGATAAGTGCCAGCGAAAAAATTGACAATAAAATAGCCCGGTTGATTTGAAGAAGTTTCATCCTGTTTTCTTTCCTGTTAGAAAATATGTAATATGCAAATTTAACTGCGAAGGTTCTATATAGCAAGTAGGATGGGCTTCGCCCATGCTGATAAAAATCATATCGCGATAGCGATACCGATTATTGCGCATTGTTACTTGGCTAAAATGTTACAGCAAACGGCTAATTGAATTAACCATCCATCGAGATAGGGGGGGTATTAAAAAAACAAAGTTTGCGAGCCGTTCCAATATTCGCAGCTTTGATTTTTTCGCATTATAACTTATTATTTCATAATTACAACACATTACATATAAAATATTGAGATTTTATAAATCAAAATTTTAAATAGAAAAGTAGTTAAAATAGATATGGTTTTTACAGGATTAAAATGATAGTAACACGACAATTTAAAAGCTAACGATAGAGTCAGTTTGAATTATCTATTACAAAACCTGACTGAACATTTTCGCAGCGGTCACCAACATGAACACCACAAAAATAATCCGCAAAACTTTCTGTGGCACCTTATGGCTAAGTCTGGCTCCGAAATAACTGCCGATAATCGCCGTTGGAATTATCATGCCCGCCAGCGATAAAGAACGACTCACCGCAAACCCATGTTCTGCTAAGGTTGCGTTTTTATAGACCGCACCAATCATGGCGACACATACTATTGTAAAAGCCGAACAGCCAATCGCCCGGCGCAAAGGTACTTTCAATACCATTTGCAAAAACGGCACACACAAAGCTCCCCCGCCAATACCTAGTAATCCAGCCGACAGTCCCATCGGCAGTCCAACCAGCGCCACCATCCATAAAGGTTTATCATAAACATATTGCGTTGAATCCAGGTTGGCTCCTTTTTGAAATATTTTCCATAGATTATACACCGCGACATAAATCAAAAAACCACCCAAAGCCAAAGTCAAATACCTGCCGTTTTCTTTACTGAAATAACGGCTGTTACTGATCATAACTCCCACGATAATCCCGGCAATCGCTGTTGGCACCAAAACCAGTACAATTTTTTTGACGACAACTCTGGCTTTCAAATGTGCCCGTACCGCCGGCGCTGCCACAAAAATATTACATATCATCGCTGCCGCCTGGGCTAAATGCTGATGCTTGCCAGTGAAGCCTTCGGTCTGTCCAAAATAAAATACCAAACCTGGAATAATAAATATCGAACCACCTACCCCCAGCATCCCGCCCAGGGCTCCAGCTAACAAACCAATAAATATCGGTACTAATTCAATCAAATTTTCATCTTTCTATTTCCCCGGCACTACCAGTATCTCATGACAATGGCTGCATTTGCATTTTCGCCCGGCAAATTTCGCTGGCATCTTTATTATGCACCCACAATCACATTCAAATTTAACTATTACATCATCTTCAGGCTTATATCCTTCTTTACGCATAATTGGATTCTTACTTCCTGAAGGACCTTCCTGAGCATAAGTTTTTGGTTTAGCCTCATGCCAGATCGTCCCTTCCGACATATCCACTCCCGGTCGCATCCGGTATTTTTTCTGACATCCTTTGTCCCAGCCCATCACTTCCAAAAGTGAAACTTCCAACTCATCCATTCGGAGCCAGCATTTTTTCAGCATCAAAATCGCCAAACCAGCCCCGGCTAAAAACCCGCCAATATGCGCCCCATAGCCAACGCCATTCTCGCCAGATAATGCCCCGACAATATCAAACAAAAACCATAAACCGATTATCCAGCCGCTGGAAGTTGTAAATGTCATAGGTCTAATAAATAACAAAAAGAAACAGCTTATATCATTCAAAGGATAAAAAATCAAATACAGTCCAACAATTCCATTAATGGCACCGCTTGCTCCCAGGCAATATCCATCAGTCAATATCGCCTGGCCGCACCCTGCAAAATAACCCATTAGAATGTAGATCGGCAGATACAAAAAATTACCCAGCTTGGCACAAACCGCATTGCCAAACAACCACAAAAACAGCATGTTGCCAAAAATATGCATAAAGTCTGCATGCATAAAAACTGATGTAAACATCCCGGAAAAATCCCAGTCATTCTGCATGTATGGCTCCCACGCTTCAGGGGAAACATGTATTTGCCAGCCAAAATAAACTATCGCGTTGGCTGCAATAATAACCCAGTTCATCCAGGGCATCCGTTCCTGAGGCACATCAACATTGTAAGGCAGCAACATAAACATAAAAAATCTCCCAATTTTAATAATTATCGTGTTGTTTTAGCCATGTGTAATAAGTCGCAGGTAGGATGGGCTCTGCCCATGCTGATAAAATTACATCGCGCTAGCGATACCCAAATCACACATTTTCAGGTTTATACTCACCTATAGCCATAAAAATCCCAGCCCAATCAGTGATAATCAAAAAACCAATTAGCTGCAAAACCGGCTCTGCCAGTTAAAAAATCACAAACCATGTAAATAATCGCAAACTCCAGCCCAATCAAATCCGTATTGATCCGCTCGATCCGCCAAAATCCGTGTCCTATTTTTATATTGTCACTATCCACAAATCAACAACAATTCAGCCGCACGCTTAGTGCCCTCATTCATAGACAATGTCACAATCATAAACACGAAGCAAACAGTTGCAGGCGACAACGGAGCCGGTCACTATCCACAAATCAACAACAATTTAGCCGCACGCTTAGTGCCCTCATTCATAGACAATGTCACAATCATAAACACGAAGCAAACAGTTGCAGGCGACAACGGAGCCGATAATTATCCACCAGCCAACAACAATTTAGCCGCACGCTTAGTGCCTTAGTGCTTGTAATAATCCTGTAATGCTTTTACCTGCCAGTCTGTCTTCATCAAAACTTCGATAGCTTTTACTGCCGCTGTTGCCGCGGTCAGATTTGTGATTGTGGGTATATTATGCATTACTGTCGAAGCACGCACTTTACCCTCATCGGTACTCAGCCCTTTACGGGTTGGCGTATTAATCACCAAAGCGACATCATTATCTTTAATATAATCTGTAATATTCGGGCGGCCTTCAATGATCTTTTTCAAGATGGTGCACTTAACCCCATTTTCCTGCAAATACCTACCGGTCCCAGAAGTAGTCAAAAGATTAAAGCCCATCTCGACCAGCTTGCGGGCCATATCAACAATCAAAGTTTTATCTTCACGACGAACCGAAATAAATACATTACCTTCCAATGGCAGGTTCACACCGGCGGCCATCTGGCTTTTAGCAAAAGCCATCGGGAAATTATCATCAATACCCATAACTTCCCCGGTACTCCGCATTTCCGGCCCTAAGATCACATCAACTCCAGGGAACTTCGTAAACGGAAATACACTTTCTTTTACGGAGGTATATTTAGGTACCGGTGCTTCGGTAATACCCAGCTCTTTCAATGTCTTCCCAGCCATCACCTTAGCCGCCAGCTTCGCCCACGGCACCGATGTCGCCTTAGATACAAATGGCACCGTTCTCGAAGCACGTGGATTAACTTCCAATACATAAACTATCCCATCTTTGATGGCATATTGAACATTCATCAAACCCCGCACATTCAATCCCTTAGCCAGCTTGATCGTTTGGTCCCGAATTTCCTCAACAATTTCCTTGCTCAAAGAATAAGGTGGCAAAGTACAGGCACTGTCGCCACTGTGTATACCGGCTTCTTCGATATGTTCCATAATACCGCAAACTAATACATCTTTACCGTCGCTGATAGCATCAGCATCAACTTCGATGGCATTACCTAAAAATCTGTCGACCAGCACCGGATGATCGCTGCCAACCATCGAAGCATTGACTGCTTGTGCCATATATCTATCCAGTTGATCATGGTCGTTTACAATTTCCATTGCCCGACCGCCTAATACATAGCTAGGCCGCACCAGAACCGGGTAACCGATTCGTTCTGCTATCACCCGGGCTTCGGCGATTGTTGTCGCGGTCCCATTTTCCGGTTGTTTCAAATCCAGCTTTTCCAGCAACTGCTGGAATCGTTTACGATCTTCTGCCAAATCGATACTGTCAACACTGGTTCCAATTATAGGCACTCCAGCTTCCTGTAGTCGATGGGCCAGATTCAACGGTGTCTGTCCGCCAAACTGAACAATCACACCATGTAATGTGTCACCCAGCTTCTTGCAGATATTCAAAACATCTTCGCAAGTCAATGGCTCAAAGAACAGCATGTCAGATGTATCATAATCCGTTGAAACTGTTTCAGGGTTGCTATTGACCATAATTGCTTCAAAACCCAGCTCCCGCGCGGCAAAAGCGGCATGCACACAGCAATAATCAAATTCGATACCCTGGCCGATACGGTTAGGGCCGCCACCTAAAATCATAATCTTTTTCTTATCGGTTATGCGAATTTCATCTTCATAGATTTTTTTGCTCTCGCCATTTTCGTCAATAACCGTGAATGCATTTTCATAGGTCGAATAATAATAAGGAGTATATGCTTCAAATTCGGCGGCGCAGGTATCAACTAGTTTATAAACGACTTGTAGCCCGACCGCTTCGCATCTTTCACGAATAACTTTTTCATCAGTCTGATAAATATTAGCCAGCTGATAATTGCTATAGCCCCATTGTTTGGCCTGCTCCAGAACCGCTACCGGCACATCTTCAATAGTTTTATATTCAACTAAAACATTTTCGAAATCAACCAGTTCTTTTAATTGCTGCAAAAACCATTGATCAATATTAGTCAATTCAAAAACCTGATCGATCGTCCAGCCCATCTTAAAGGCATAACGAATATAATAAGGACGACCCAGACAAGGCTCCGCCAGCTTCTTAGTCAACTTCTCAATTGGAATAGGATAAGCTGTATCAAGCGGACTGTCATCTTTTTTCTCTTTGATCTGTTCGGTCTGTTCCCCGCGAATATAATTCAGCCATACATCATTATGGTCTAGTCCATAGCCATAACGCTTGATTTCCATCGAACGAATTCCCTTTTGCAGCGACTCTTTAAATGTTCGCCCGATACTCATCGCTTCGCCCACACTTTTCATCTGTGTCGTTAAGGTTTCATCTGCCTCAGGGAATTTTTCAAATGTCCAGCGTGGAATTTTAGTAACAACATAATCAATGGTTGGCTCAAAACATGCTGGTGTCTCACGGGTAATATCATTAGAAACTTCATCCAGCGTATAGCCAACTGCCAGCTTGGCCGCGATCTTAGCAATCGGAAAACCCGTCGCCTTCGATGCCAGTGCCGAACTTCTTGAAACCCGCGGGTTCATTTCTACGACAATCATATCACCATTTTTGGGGTTAATGGCAAACTGTACATTTGACCCGCCAGTTTCCACTCCAATTTCCCGCATGATATTAATCGAAGCGTCACGCATCAGCTGATATTCTTTATCACTCAGCGTTTGAGCCGGTGCTACCGTAATAGAATCGCCGGTATGAACCCCCATCGCATCAATATTTTCTATCGAACAGATAATTACCACATTATCATTTTTATCCCGCATTACTTCTAATTCATATTCTTTCCAGCCAATAACTGACTGTTCAATCAGAACTTCATGAATCATGGAATATTCGATACCGCGCCCGCAAATATCTTCAAATTCCTGTTTGTTATAGGCAATCCCCCCGCCATGGCCGCCAAGTGTAAACGCTGGCCGGATAATTGCTGGCAAACCAACATATTCCAACGCGTCCCAGGCTTGTTCCATATTATAGGCAACCTTGCTCTTGGGCATCTTCAAGCCGATACGTTCCATCGCATCCCGAAAAAGGGTACGGTCTTCAGCTTTGTGGATAACTTCCCGGTTGGCCCCGATCATTTCGACATGATCAAAGCCGCAAACCGACTTATAGCCTTCACATGGCTTGGCAAACACACCGGCATCTGCCAGCTCGACGGCCACATTTAGACCAGTTTGACCGCCCAGTGTTGGCAAAACCGCGTCTGGCCGCTCCTTAATAATGATTTTTTTGACTGCTTCGGGGGTGATAGGCTCGATATAGGTCCGGTCGGCAAATTGTGGGTCGGTCATGATTGTCGCAGGATTACTATTAACCAGCACAATCTCATATCCCTCCTCACGCAAAGCCTTACATGCCTGGGTCCCAGAATAGTCAAACTCACAGCCCTGGCCAATAATAATTGGCCCGGAACCTATAATTAATATCTTTTTAATGTCAGTACGCTTCGGCATTTTTGCTCCGCTTAGTATATACAGGGTTCGTAATTATGTATAAAATTTCACAATCTTAGCAAATAATCTCACATTTAGCAAGCGCTCGTTACGAATTCTTTCTAGGCTCCCATCAAGAAAATTAATTAATCCCATCCCTGTAAAAACAAAAACCACCTTTTAACCCCTTAAAACCCCAATTATTGCCCAAAACTCCTCATAATAACCACAATCGCCAGCGCATAAACGACAAGGATGGATTTAGCCTACGCTAACTCCTGTAGAGACAAGGCATGCCTTGTCTTTATTTATCTTCTGGAAATATAACTTAAGCACCCTTGGTTGAGAGTGACATTATCCAATGATGTTTACTATTGACTTTGCTACTGAAAGGATAATAGAATTTTTCGAATTGCAATTATTGCTTCAACCTGATCAACATTTCATATTCGCTTTGGCACAGAAATGCTATATTCAAAAGATTCATCAAAATTATAGGCATCATTAAAATCGTCGATGCCGTCATTTTCCTGCTTATTAAGCCATCCGCCCCCAATTAAAATATATATTATCTCACCAAAATCACGGGTATAATTTATATTCCAATGCCGAAGTGCATAACGAGCCATTAACCCCCAGCGATGCAAGGCCAGGTCATGCAAACCCAGACAAAGCTGTTGGCCTGTCACATGCTGACTTTGGCCCGCCGGCAAATTCGGGAAAAACTGCTCGACGGTATACTGCAAACCTTCCTGAACAAAATAAGCCGCCGCCGCAGGATAGCGACCATCCTGCTGCATTATCCACTCAATAGATTTTGGCATTTGCTCATTCATAAAAAAATCTCATCCACACCAAGTAAAAGATTGCAGCAGGTCCGATGGGCCAATGTCCATGCTGATAAAAATCCAGCCGGTAGGATGGGCTCTGCCCATGCTGATGAAACCACATCGCGATACCAATTATTATAAATTGCTTCACTTGGCGAAAATGTTAAGTTAAATGTAACAATCTCAAACACGAAGCAAAAAGCTGTAGGCGACAACGGAGCCGGCAAAAAACTACAAAACCAACAGCAATCCAGCTGGTAGGATGGGCTCTGCCCATGCTGATGAAACCACATCGCGATACCAATTATTATAAATTGCTTCACTTGGCGAAAA
>JAEIOG010000166.1 GCA_016342495.1 Phycisphaerae bacterium | reverse complement strand
TGTAACTACAGTGTAACTCATATCCCGCTATTTTGAAATATTTAGTTTTAGCCCCACCTCATATGGGATGGCTGTGTCAATAATACTAAATTTATTTTCAAAACAGGAGAGTAATGCAATGGCTATAGAAATTAAATGGATTGGACATGCTTCTTTTAAGATAAGTGCTTGTGATAAAGTGGTTTATATTGATCCCTGGAAGGTTACCGACAGTTGCCACGATGCTGATTATATTCTGGTTAGTCACAGCCATCATGATCATTATTCAGCTGATGATATCGAAAAAATCAGTAAAGATGGAACTTCTTTGATTGGTTCAGCGGACGTAATAGCTAAGCAGGGCAATGGCCATGCGATAAAACCCGGCAAGGCATTGGATCTGAACGGCATCACCGTAACTGCTGTAGCTGCCTATAATCCCGACAAAGATTTCCATCCCATGACCAATGAATGGGTTGGCTTTGTTATCGAAATTGATGGCAAGAAAATTTATTATGCCGGCGATACCGGTGTGACTTCCGAAATGAAAACGCTTATCGATATCGATATGGCTCTGGTGCCTGTGGGTGGCACCTATACCATGAACCCCCAGGAAGCGGCAACTGCGGTCAATACCATCAAACCCAAAGCCGCCTTGCCATACCATTGGGGCGATATTGTAGGCGACATAGCCGACGCCGAACTTTTCGATGAACTTGCCAACTGCACAGTAGAAATTTTAAACCCCGGTCAATCGGTTATGATATAGTTTAATCATTACTTTTTCGATGGAGTCAGCATTTTCTTCGTCAGCGTTTTTGTATGCAGAATTTTGCCATCTTCGTGAATCAGGTTAAATGTTACCGTTGGGTCTGCTTTGGTGGTATCGAATGTGAATTCACCAAATGCAAATTCTCCTGACAATGAATAAAATTGTGTTTTCCAGCTCGGATCAGTTGCTGGTGGACCGGAACGTCCGCCAAGGGCGGCAACTTCAAATTCATAGAAGTTATAACCGCTTGGCCGGGGTATCGCAAATCCTCGTGCGCCATGGCGGTCGCCGGAAGTTAACAGCACCCCCGGAATTTGATTATCTTCGATAAACTTAAATATAGTTTCGCGGCCAGCAGGGTCCCACTTGCCCCAGGAATCCTTGCCTTTGGAAACATAGTCGCTGAACATCGTCCCAGATGAAAGGATAATGAATGGCCCCGTGCAATCGAGTAATTGTGTTTTCAGCCAGGCCATCTGCTCATCGCCTAGGAACGAACCTGCTTTATTCTCGCGAAAATATCGTGTATCAAGCATAATGACATCGCAGCAGCCGATACGAGACCGAAAATGCACACCTTGTTTTCCTTGCCCAAAGCCAAAAGCCGGGTTAGGCCACGCCTGGGTGAATGCTTTCCATACATTTTGTTTGTCTTTTAATTTATAACCTTTGGGGATGCCTGCCAGATCATTGTCAAAATAATCATGATCGTCCCATGTGGTATAAACTGGCACCGAGGCAACCAGCTTTTGCCAGGCCGGAGCTAGATCGCGAAGTAGGAAATCAGCACGGTGCAGACCAATATGATTACGTCGGTCTTGCACAGCTACATCGCCACCCAGCAGTAAAGCATGAGGCTTACGTGAAGCGATAAGTTCAGCTTGTTTGCTATTGCCGATCCCCCAGCGGTGATAGCACGTACCAAAAGCGATACGGGTTTTGTCTGAAGCGTTTTGATCTGGTGCTGTGGTTATAACTGCATCGATCGGGATGTTTGCTGGTTTATCATCGATGAAAATTTGATAATGGTAACAAGTGTATGGCTTTAAGTTTTTGACTTGGATTACACAGGCCAGGTCGGATTCTGTAGTTGTTTGCGAAAAAGCTTCAGTTATGGTTTTATTATCAATTGTCAATTTAGCCATAACCTTGGCTGGCTTTAATGTTCGCACCCATATTTTAACTGAGTTTGTAGTTATATCGCCCAGGATAGGCCCGCCAATATGGGTAAGTTTCAACTTTTTAGCCAGGTCGATAAAGGTCTCTGTTTTAGCTAATTCGGCATAGGAACTTTGCAGGTCTGTTGCCAGAAATTTATGACTTACTTTATACCAATCCTGAATCTCCTGAGGTTGGGTTCCCCACATATTCAGAATTTCCAGACTGGTATTAATGTCGCCTTTGCCAAGTCGTTGATGCAATGGTTTTTCGCCTGCAAAGATTAATTCAGGTTTCAGCAGGGCGATAGTTGATAATCCTATGGTCGCTTTGAGGAATTGACGTCTATGGATGGTCATGATAATATCCTTACCTTAATCTTTATAATCTGGGTTTTTAGCTGGGAAGTTGGCGTTCACAGACTTCAAATATCCTTGCAGTTTATTTTTTAGTTTTTTCGCAATGTCAGGTTTAGGCTTAGCCAAATCTTTGCGTTCACCCATATCATCCTTGAGATTATACAGTTCAACATGATCATCTTCGTAGAAGTGGATAAGCTTATAATTGTCCATACGAATAGCCGATGAAGGTCGATGTCCCGAACCATGATAATGCGGATAATGCCAGTATAATGCCTCACGGTCGATATTGCCCGATTGTTTTAATAATGGAACTATACTCTTGCCATCAATATGCTGTTTAGGCATTAGAGGCAGACCTGCCATCTCCAGCATAGTCGGATAAAAGTCCATCGAGATCACCGGTGTTGAACATGTCGCCCCGGGTTTAACTACTTTAGGCCAGCGAATAATCATTGGTTCGCGAATCCCGCCTTCAAAACACCATCCCTTGCCTGCTCGCAGAGGCAAAACTGAAGTTGGTCCGGGGTTATTAGGCAAAGTCGTCAACCCGCCATTATCGCTCATGAAAATAATAATTGTATTATCTTCCAGATCAAGTTCTTTTAATGTCTGAGTCAGACGCCCAATGCTCTCGTCGACACTTTGGACCATACCGGCATAAACCGGGTTGTCTTGAGCGGTACGGGTTTTTCCCCAGCCATGTTCATCAATTGGCGATGATGGCGGTGCTACTTGTTCTTCCAGCTTTTTTTTGTATTTATTGGTTAGTTCTTCTTTTGACATTAGTGGAGTATGTACCGCATAATGACTAAGATAAAGAAGAAATGGTTTATCCTTGTTGGCTTTAAGAAATTTAATTGATTCATCGGTCAGTCTATCGGTCAGATATTCACCCGGTTGACCTTCATCAAGATCGGGCACACTATTATAGCCTCTATTGTTTTTATAAGGATAAAAATAGCTGCCCGGTGAACCGGCTTTATGGCCTGCGATATTGAGATCAAACCCTTGATGCTGCGGATAGAATTCTTCGGTTTCACCCAGATGCCATTTACCTATGAAACCTGTTGAATAGCCAGCATCTTTTAAGGCTTCAGCAATGGTGGTTTCTTCCAGAGCCATCTGGTGTTTATAGTCAGCAGAAATTAGTTGACGTTTATGTTTTCCAGCTCCGATCCAGTCAGTTATTTTCAAGCGAGCCGGGTTTTTGCCGGTCATGATCGATGCCCGCGTTGGCGAGCATACCGGGTGAGCAGCGTAAGCATCGGTAAATCTCATCCCCGAAGCTGCCAGCTTATCAATATTAGGTGTTTCGTGGAATTTACTGCCATAACAGCCTATATCGTTCCAGCCCATATCGTCGATCAGAATAAAAAGGAAGTTTGGTTTGGCTTTCGCTGTCTTGGGTGCTGCCAATGAACATGAAGGTAAGGCAAGTACCCCGGCGGACACAGCGATATGCTTTAAGAAAGTTCGACGATTTGTTATGGCTGACATTTTATAGCCTTTCAATAAATATATTGGTACAATTAATGGTTTAATATAAACAAAACCACTTATATATTGCCGCTAAAGACAAATTTAGATGGAAAAATCATTTTATTTCCCGCTTAGTAGCTCAAATTGTTCAGGGGTCAGGACTTCCCGCAGTTTTTTTAGAGCAAATATCTCAATTTGACGGACTCTTTCTTTACTTAAACCCACTATTTCGGCGATTTGAGCTAATGAACGGGGTTTGTGAATACTGTCACTGCTTTCAATCAGACCAAAATGTTCCTGAACAATTATTTGCTCGCGCTGTTGGAGATTCTGGGCCATCGCTTTTTGCAGGCTCTTGCGGGCCGCTTCACGGGCGTTAATTTGGCTGGTAGCTATACGGTGATTAAGTGCGACATCACCGATTTCTTCACCGGCAGGTATGTAATTACGGCTAAGCTTGGCTTTCAGGGTTGCAAAGCGTTTAACCAGAGCCCATGTCGCATAAGTCGAAAATTTATTACCCTTGCTGAAATCAAATCTTTCTACAGAATTAAGCAGAACCATATTCCCTTCAGAAATATATTCCTGCAATTCATAGTTATTATGACTATGCTTGCGGACCACGCTCATTACCAGTCGCAAATTTGTTTCCACGATTTTTTCGCGAGTTTTGCGGGCTTGATTGATATAGTTGCGGGCTTTGGCAATATCTGATGCGCTGGGGTTGTTCAGCGAAATAGTTTTGCGGACCTGATCTGCTAAAAACTTCAAATAATTGTAGCGGGCAAAGAGAAAATATTCTTCATCTGGTTCGAGTATCTTATTATCCAAACCCATAGCATCCTTTGATGGACTCTCAGCTTTTTTAGGGTGCCGGGTTAGCAATGCTGGTTCTGGGTTTAACAGTTTTTCGGTTTCCTTATCATCAGCAAATTCTGGCGCTTCTATATATCTAAGATCAATCGCCAGCAGATCTTCGGTTTGGCTAAGCCTGATAGCATGATAAATATTAGACCTGGATCGGTCAAATTTACGACAAAGGTCTGCTACTGCTATCCCTTTTTCATAGGAATTATAAATCTCACGCTTAAGCTCTGCTGGCATCTTAGCGGCTCGGGTCTCAAAGTCTACTGTCAGGAGCTTTTTCCGGATGGCCGCTTCCAGAATCGAACGGATTGATTCTATCGAACGATTAAATTCGCTGGCAACCAGCTTGATCGATTGCCACCGGCTGGACGGGTCTTCTTTGGCCAGCTGTTGCAATCGGGTTATGATAGCTTCTCTGGTGACAAGATTGATCTTGGTAAAACCTGAGGCATGATTAACTTTTTTTCGATTAATCTCAACAAAATGATCAACTATATTTTCCGAAAAAGCGAAGCGACGTTTGCCATCAGGAAAAGTTAAAAATCTGCCTACCAGCCCTTTGCTGCGCCAACGGGATATGGTTTTTTCAGATACATGGAATTTTTTTGCTAAAGCTGGCCCGGTTAAAAACTTCCGTTCAAGTGAATTCAGCTGGATCTGCATGGTCCCACTTAGCTGATAGCTGTATTCATTGATCTGAGTAATCAGCTCATCATAGCCAATGATATTCTGATCATCCGTGTCGGGTTTGGAAGGACGATATCCAGTAAGTTGATAGCGAACAAATTCAAAAGAGTATTCTGAGCCGGGCTGAATGATTTTAATAATTTTTTCACAGCCATCCAACTGAGCCAGACGTAGGCCCTGAGGCGCATAAGATGCCTGGCGCAATAATAAATTCAGTTGTTCGCAAACAGGACTGTTCATCGGCGTGGCTCGCAAGAGGTTACTTAGCAACACTTTACATATATAATATTGACCGATTTTTAGCTAAAAGTCAAGTAAAAAAAGGGTCAAATAGGCTTGGGTATGCCGTATAAATACTAGTAGATTTGTTGTTTTTGCGTCCACCAATACAGAATCTCGAGCGTTAGCGATGGCCAGTGGTTGCCATGTCACATCTCCAGTTAATTATAACATTTGCGATATTTTAGACATTTAACCATGCACTTAAAACATGCATTGTACTGCCATTTTGACAGGGATCCACGGGCGTTTTATCCCCTGAAATCTACTGAAATGTTCCAAAAAACCCTTTTTTTCTTACCTAAAATCTAAAACTGACTGAACAGCTTATCCCCCGGCGATATTTGGTGGCCATTAGTGAAGTCTTTAAAGCACATCCCTCGATGGTTAGCCGGTTTTACTTTTATTAATTTGATCTGAAAATCATGGCAGGCGACATTGAGGGTGTCAGTAAATGAGCCAGGTTCAAATCCATCTGCGGGCAGGTCGGTGATTTCTGCTGCCAGAATATTCAGCCGCAGCGGTTCTTTCCCTTTATGAGCGAAAAAACAAAACGACCCCGGCCAGGGTATCATGCCTCGGATATGGTCGATTACTTTGCGGGCTGGCCGGTCCCAGTTTACTAAGCCATCGGATTTTTGTAATTTCGGTGCTTTGCATGCCTGGCTATGATCTTGAAGCAGGGGCTTGTCGGTCTTAGTTTTTATTTTATTAACGACCTCATCGACTAAATCTGGCCCCATGAGAGCCAAGCGGTCATGTAGTTGACCAGCGGTTTCACTTGGGCAGATAGGGGTTTTAGATTGTCCCAGCATATCGCCAGCATCCCATTGTTCGTTCAGTTCAAAAATTGTGATTCCGGTTTCGTTTTCGCCATTAATGATAGCATGATTTATCGGGGCGGCCCCGCGATATTTCGGTAATAATGACGAATGAATGTTCACTACGCGGCACCCGGGGATCGTTAGCAGATCAGGCCCGATTTTCTGGCCAAAGGCTATGACGATTATCAACTGTGGCTTCAGCGAGCGAACTTTTTCGACAATTTCGGGTGTATTTACACTTTCAGCTTCAGTATAGTCGATCTTATGTTCAGCAGCAAATGCCGCGATAGGGGTAGGCATAAGATGTCGACCTCGACCGGCGGGCTTTGCTGGCTGGGTGAAAACATGGCAGATATTGTGGCTTTTGATGAGTTTTTCCAGCGATGGTACACCAAAATCGCCTGATCCCATAAAAATTATTCGCATTTTTTTGGTCCTTATTAGTATCTGATATTTCAGCTTAGCCAAATATTGTATAGTACAATTTGGCCTAGTGCGAATAGAAAATGTAAGTTGTTGTTAAAAAAAGCAGTTAAATAACAAAACAAGTATTGACTAGTTACGCTAAAATAGCTATATTTATAGCCACTTGACGGCAAACTCTTTAGGGTGATTATCGTTTAAGTGCTTGAAAATTAAATATTTATATCAGTTTAGCTGATATTTTGGAGAGATGACCGAGAGGCTGAAGGTACCGGTTTGCTAAACCGGCGTACGGGTTATACTTGTACCGGGGGTTCGAATCCCCCTCTCTCCGCTTTACCCCGTTTTTGGTCTGGAAAACCTGTTTTTCGCTTGAAAACGGGGTTTTTTGTTGCATGGCATTAGTAGTATTAAATGCTCGTCTCTGTCCATCGTTATCCACTGAATTTGATTGTTTTGTGCAGGCTATGTCACAAATTACGTCACAACTATTTTTACCGTTATCGTACTTGTATTGCTTGGGGGTTTTGGCCTCAAATACTACTTCTGTTATATCGTCGGTTCCTGTCTTTTTTTGTTCTTGTTTAGCGGTGTTTCTAAAGTCTGGTAGGGCGGCAATTGCTTGGCTCTGCTGGCCTCTTAGCGAATGGGTGTAGCGGCTCATCGTCAAATTAATATCACTATGCCTCATTAAATCCTGGGCGGTTTTGGGGTGTACCCCCGACGCTGCCAATAGCGTCCCAAAGGTATGCCGCAAGGCGTGAAAATCCAGCTTGCCGCTGCCTTTATCCTGGTGATCAATCCCTGCTGCTTCATAATCTGCTTTCATAACACGCGCCATGTATTGAACACTGGGCATATTAAATGCCTTGGCTTTTGGTAAGTGCTTGGATAGATATTGCTTTAATACCTCGGTGGTATCGGCTTTCAATGGCAGGCTGGCAGTATGACGGTTCTTTGTGTATCCTGCTTCAACCGTCACTATGTTATCATCAAAATCAAAGCTGGCTACCGTTAAGCTCTTTAGTTCCGACGCTCTCAATCCGGTCTCAACTGCTAAGCGATACAATAAAGCTCGCTGGTATCCGTCCATATTGCCCCTGGGTGGCTGCTGGGCTGTAGTTTGCAATAGCCTGGCTATCTCGTCCACTTCTAAAGCCCGGCGGCGTATGCTCTCGCTCTTGTCGATTTTAATCGGCTTCAAATATCCAACCGGGTTTTCGGTGGCTCGGCGATCATCTATCATAAAATTACAAAACTGTTTACATGCCTGTAAATAGCTGTTGGCTGTCCTGCTGCCTATCCCGGTTTTACCATCAGCCTGGGCTTGTCTCAATTTCCCGATATACTTTTGTAAGGTGCTGGCGTTAACATCTGACCAAAGGCGAAAACCGCAACCGTCAAAAAGTCTCTTTACCCGGTCATATTGCTGTTTGGCTTGCTTTTCGGTATTGCCCCCGGCAAGGATATTGTGCTTGAAGTCTTCCAGGTGTTCGCTAAGCTTCTTGCCACTGGCTGCCCTGGTGGTGGTGACAATATCAGCATCGGCTAATTTGTCGCATAGGCTTACTGGGATTGTTTCAAGCCATTGACTGATTTCCCGGCTCGGCGTTTGATTCGCAAGGCGGCATGATACCAGCTCGATAATATTTCGCTCCATTGCCTCGGCGGCCCGTTTGCTGTTTACATTCAACGCCCATCGACGGCGTATTTGCTGGTGATCTGTAAAGTCTATCCACCAATTGCCGATTGACTGCTTTGTTGGTTTTGTGCTATCCCGTTTATAAATTCCCATTTTGTAACCTCTGTTTAACTTAAATTTCAAATTACTTTACTGATCATATCGGCCTTGCCTGCTAAAATCCACATAAAATCGCTAAAATTGCCCGCTCAACCCTCGGTCTGTATTCTCTCGCCCAAAGGCATTAGCGGGGTGCTTGACTGTTTATGGGCTATTTACGGCCCTTTATCGGCGTGTCTTATCGGCCTTAACAATCCGTGGTGCTATCCTGATAACTTCAATCCGGCCCGCATTGTCATAATGGTCATCTTTTGGC